>JBDKUO010000066.1 GCA_039679645.1 Armatimonadota bacterium | reverse complement strand
TCGAGCAGAATTAGCGTTATCGGCACGTCTCAGATGTCATTAAACTTCTGGGAAGCCCTTTCCTGCTAATCCTCACTTCGTGAGTTTCTTGACGATTTGAATTTTTGTGATTATGAGACAGCTTCTTGAACCCCGGACGCATGTATCGCGGACTTATATGCTTCGGGAACGGCGCTGATGCCGCAGTTCTTAGATTTTGTAGTGCGTAAGTTCCCGAAGCTGGCGATATATCAAAGGCTGGCAAAGCTGCGGGAATTGATGTTATATTTGAATTTGCAAGGCAGCGTATCAGCGGCATTCCCGCAGCATATTAACAGGTTTCTGTTTTCAAGCGGCGGACGGTTATGTAGTGTTGTAAATTCCAGAACCGCTGAATGGATGAATGAAATGAAACGCTGAAAATGACGCTTGTGCAAGGTTTCAGCGATTCAGCTTTTTCAGTGTCTCAGCGGTTCAAAAAGCAGATTTCTCGCATTCGCTCGAAATGACAGGATTAATGATGACCGAACAAGATGCGCGAATGATAAATCGAGATATCCAGCCTGACAACGCGTCTCTGGCTGATTGGATGGGCCAGGACGGCTATAAGCGCTGGGCAGAGTTGGTCGAGTATATCGAGGTCAACTATCCGGGTGTATTTGAACCGGACTGGCTCTTCGGCGGAAAGAAACACGGCTGGTGCCTGCGCTATAAGAAATCGAAGTCGTTTTGCACTCTCATTCCGGAAAAAGACCGGTTGGTGATCGTGATAGTATTCGGCGCGCAGGAACGAGCCAAGGTTGAGGAAACATTACTGGACTTGGTTTCGCACGCTCGCGAGGACTATGAGGCGGCAACCACTTATCACGACGGCAAATGGGTAGCGCTTACAATCGATAACGATGAAGTGTTTGATGATGTGAAGCGGTTTTTGTATATCAAGAGAAAACCAAAAGAACCGCTGATAAGATGAATTATATGAAACGCTGAAGATGACGCTGGTGCAAGGTTTCAGCGTCTCAGCGGTTCAAAAAGCAGATTCCTCGCACTCGCTCGGAATGACGGGGTGCGTGACGCTTTCTGATCGTTCGGGGTTTGAACCCCGGACGCAAGTCTCGCGGACTCAAGTCCGCAGCGCACATTTATATCTGGGGCTTAAGCCCCGGGAACGTTGGAACGGGATTCAAATCCCGTCCCGTCATAATTTCGCGTTTTCGCTCTTTCGTGTTTTCGCGATAAAGAAAGCTCTATTTACCCTCAAGGTAAGATACCTGGAGGGATAACATAAGTGTCGGGACTAAAGTCTCGGTACACTCTATAACTTTTTGACTTTCTAACTTTTGGACTTTTCGACTAACCTAACAACTGAGGAAATTAATGGCTAAAGTAAACGTATATGTAACTCTCAAGCCCGCCCTGCTGGATGCGCAGGGTAAGGTAGTCCAGGGCGCTCTCGAAAACCTTGGCTTCGACAAGGTGCAGAGTGTGCGCATGGGCAAATTCATCGAAATCGAGGTAGACGGCAACGGCAATCTCGAAAATGACGTAGAAGAGATGTGCAAAAAGCTTCTCGCAAACCCAAACACTGAGAATTATAGGTTCGAAATAGTCAAGTAGGGCCGAAGCATTTGCCGTTCAATTTCTGAAAAAGTGTTGAATCATAATCGCAAATGCTTCATCCGTAAGCGTGACGGGTTAGGCATTCGCGACAATAAATGATAGGCTGCAAAAACTTAAGGGGCGAATGCTTAACCCCTACAACAGACTAAATAAAGGCAGAAAACATATGAAATTCGGAGTAGTCATATTCCCCGGGTCCAACTGCGATCAGGACGCGTATTTCGCCGTGCGCGACGTCCTGAAACAGCCGGTGGAATACATCTGGCATCAGGAAACGGACCTCGACGGGTATGATTGCATTATCCTGCCCGGCGGGTTCTCATACGGCGATTATCTGCGCACCGGCGCAGTGGCGAAGTTCAGCCCCGTCATGAATGCCGTGAGCGAGCATGCGGCCAAAGGCGGACGATTGATCGGAATCTGCAACGGGTTCCAGATACTGTGCGAATCGGGCCTGCTCCCCGGCGCTCTGATCTCCAACAACGGCCTGCGCTTTATCTGCAAATACGTCAATGTGCGCGTAGCGAACAATAAGACGGACTTTACCAACCTTTGCACCGATGGGCAGGTCCTCTCGATCCCTATCGCCCATCATGGCGGCAATTATTACGCCGACCCCGAGACCATTAAGAAGATCGAGGACAACAATCAGGTCATCCTGCGCTATTGCGATGAGGCCGGAAATGTCACTGCAGAGGCTAACCCTAACGGATCGATCAACAACATCGCCGGGATCATCAACGAGAAGGGCAATGTCGCGGGTATGATGCCCCACCCCGAGCGCGCAGTCGAGAGCATTCTGGGAAGCGATGACGGGAAGCTGATTTTACAATCTATAGTGGAACGCTTGTCATAAGAACAGACTCATTCCCTCTCCTGGGGGAGAGGGTTAGGGTGAGGGCGCAGCCTGGCTGCGAAGAGTTGACTCCTCACCCCGGCCCACCCTATGG
This sequence comes from Armatimonadota bacterium, assembly GCA_039679645.1. NCBI lineage: Bacteria > Bacillati > Armatimonadota > Armatimonadota bacterium. Next base: position 113,118 of record JBDKUO010000066.1, on the reverse strand, counting down.
GAGAGGGGGAATTGCAGCGGAACAGAGGTAAAAATGCCTATAACAAACACAAAACCAATTGAGCCGTCCGTCTACCGTGAGATGGGGCTTAATGATGAAGAATACGGAAAAATAACCAAAGTGCTCGGGCGGCATCCGACATATACCGAAGTCGGAATGTATGCGGTTATGTGGAGCGAGCACTGCGGCTACAAATATTCTCGCCCGATCCTGCGATACTTCAGCAAATATAAAGAGGCTATCGACGGCGCGGGTCTTGAAAATGCAGGGATTATAGATATCGGCGGCGGATATGGTGTGTGCTTTAAGATCGAAAGCCACAACCACCCATCGGCGGTCGAGCCGTTCCAGGGCGCTGCGACAGGCGTCGGCGGAATTTTGCGCGATATCTTCACCATGGGTGCTCGGCCAATCGCATCTCTGAACTCACTGCGGTTCGGCAGCCTCGATGATGCGCGAACTCGCTATCTATTCGAGCATGTAGTCGGCGGGATAGCGTTCTACGGCAACTGCGTAGGCGTGCCGACAGTCGGCGGCGAGGTCTACTTCGAGGACTCTTATGCGGGCAATCCACTGCTTAACGCGATGGCAGTCGGCATTATGAAGCATGAAGATGTAGCTTATGCCCGCGCTGAGGGAGTCGGAAACCCTGTGCTCATTGTCGGATCGCGAACAGGACGAGACGGCATTCACGGCGCAACGTTTGCATCGGTCGAGCTTACTGAAGAGTCCGAGAGCCGGAAGTCCAATGTGCAGATGGGCGACCCGTTCACCGAAAAGCTGCTTATCGAGGCTACTCTCGAAGCTCTCAAAACGGGCTACATAACCGGAATCCAGGATATGGGCGCTGCTGGGATCACCTGCTCGACATGTGAGACCAGCGCCAAGGCCGACACCGGTATGACAATAGATGTCCGCAAAGTGCCTCTGCGCGAGACCGGCATGAGCGCGTATGAGATCATGCTCAGTGAATCACAGGAGCGCATGCTGGCGATTGTGAAGAAAGGCCATGAGAACGACGTCATGGCGATCTTCAAGAAGTGGGGGCTAAATGCGGTCGTGGTCGGTGAAGTCACTGGCGACGGTCTGGTCCATGTATATGACAATGGCGAGCTGGTAGCGCAGGTCCCCGCGAAGTCTCTCGCGGATGAGGCCCCGACCTATTATCTCAAAGCCGAAGAGCCTGCCTACCTGAAGGACGCTCAGAATTACGACCTCTCGAATATCCCGGAGCCGCAAGATTACACCGAGGCGCTCTTCAAACTGATCGAATCGCCGTCTATCTCCAGTAAAGAGTGGGTCTATCAGCAGTATGACCATATGGTCCAGACAAACACCGCCATATTGCCCGGATCGGACGCAGCAGTGCTCAGGATCAGAGAGACTCCAAAAGGCATAGCTGTAACGACTGACTGTAATGGACGATATGTCTATCTCGACCCGTACATGGGCGCGCAGATAGCAGTAGCCGAGGCGGCACGAAACCTGGCATGCTCAGGCGCAAGACCAATAGGCGCTACGGACTGTCTCAACTTCGGCAACCCCGAAAAGCCTGAGGCTTTCTGGCAGTTTGAGCGAGCAGTAAAGGGTCTGGCGGATGCATGCGATTTCTTCGGCGCGCCGGTAGTAAGCGGTAATGTCAGCTTCTATAATGAGACACCGGAAATGGCGATCTACCCTACCCCTGTTATCGGGCTGCTTGGCTTGATAGACGATGTCCAGAAGCGCTGCACGTCCGAGTTCAAGAATGATGGTGATGTAATCGCTTTGATATCGAATACATGTGAGAGCGAATCGCTGGGTGCAAGTGAGTATTTGAACACCATCCATGGACTAGCTGTGGGCAGGCCTCCGAAGCTCGATATGGAACGCGAGAAAAAAGTCCATGAAACGCTTATCAGGGCAATAGGCAGAGGACTTTTGAGTTCTGCGCACGACTGTTCGGATGGCGGCCTTGCGATTACCCTGGCTGAATCGTGTATAATGGGTAAGGTAGGGGCTGACATTTCCCTGCAGACAGATTGTAAACCATCGGAAGCGCTGTTTGCCGAGACTCAGTCGAGAGTAGTGGTTTCGCTTCAGGCTGGCAAGTTGGAAGACCTTACCAAGATCGCTAAAAGTCTGGAAGTCGAGTGCACCGTTATAGGCAAGGTCGGCGGTAAATCGCTCAAGATCGCTGTCAACAATAATTCGATAGTCGATGCATGTGCGGGCGAGATGGAATCGCGTTGGCGCTCGGTTATCGGCAAAAAGATGGAAAGCTGAAATCAGGTGACGGGTATTAGGTGTTAGGTGTCGGCTTTCCTTCCCTAATACCCATCACCCAACACCTATCACCTATCATAGCTCGATCAAAGGAAGTACGATGATCTACATAGACAGGCCCGAGATTGCGGAAGAATGCGGAGTATTTGGAATTTGCAGCGGCGGTGAGGATGTAGCAAGGCTTGCATTCTTCGGCATTTTCTCACTGCAGCACCGCGGTCAGGAGAGCGCGGGGATAGCTGCATCTGACGGCAAGTGTATCCGCATGCACCGCGATATGGGTCTTGTTACCCAGGTCTTCCACGAAGAAGCTCTCACCGCGCTCAAAGGGCACATTGCAATTGCCCATACCCGCTACTCCACAACCGGATCGAGCGTATTACGCAACGTACAGCCGATGCTCTGTGAATGTGACTTCGGCACCATAGCTCTTGCGCATAATGGCGACCTGGTGAATGCGGGTCCTCTGCGAGATGAACTGGAGGCATCGGGTATAAAACTCGAGACCACCAATGACAGCGAGGTTATCCTCAAGCTCATCGCAACATCCGGCGCAAGCACGATAGAAGACGCAATCAAATATGCCATGAGCAAGATACGCGGCGCATATGCTGTGGTAGTGCTCACTAAAGATAAGTTGATAGCTTTTAGAGACCCGTTCGGAATACGGCCTCTGAGCATTGGACGGCTGAACGGATCGCACTATGTAGTCGCATCAGAAACGTGCGCATTCAACACTATAGGCGCACAGTTCGTCCGCGAGGTCGAACCGGGTGAGTTGATTGTCATAGATGAGAACGGTCTTGCCGAATATCAGGCGATCCCGGTTGAAGGCCGCGCGCTGTGCATATTCGAATATGTCTACTTTGCCAGGCCGGACAGCCGCATGTATAACCGGACGATGCACGAAGCCCGCAGGAGGATGGGCCATGAGCTTGCAAAAGAGCATCCCTGCCCCGGCGCGCACATCGTATTTCCTATCCCGGACACGGGAATCCCCGCAGCAATCGGTCTTGCTGAAGCATCCAGAATCCCCTACGCAGAAGGCGTAATCAAGAACCGATACATTCACCGAACATTTATCCAGCCGGACCAGCGCATGCGCGAGATGGGCGTTAGAATGAAACTTTCGCCGCTTAAAGAGACGCTTGCCGGCAGGCGTGTGGTTATGGTGGAAGATACGATTGTTCGCGGCACAACCAGCGCCCCTACTATCAAGATGATACGCGAGGCCGGTGCAGTCGAGGTGCATGTACGCATCGCATGCCCGCCGATCAAATACCCATGTTTCTATGGGATCGACACGGCAAACCAGGACGAGCTAATCGCCTCAAGGCTCTCCATTGAACAGATCAGAAAACATATCGGCGCAGACAGCCTGGGATATCTAAGTCTTCCGGGGCTTGTGCGGGCAATAGGCGTAAAGAAAGACAAACTCTGCTGCGCATGCCTTGACGGCAAGTATCCCGTAGATGTCTCGAAAGAGGCTAAGATGAGCAAGTTTGTATTTGAAAAAACGCCAGCCCTATGATTTAGTATTTGATATTTTGTATTGAGTATTTCTCATCCGTTCGGGTGCTCCGTTCGGGCGCGATATCTGATCGTGCCCGCAGAGAAAACTGCGATGGTCCGGGATTTGAATCCCGGACTACTGTATCAGGGATTTTAATCCCTTGTATTTAGTCAGATAGCACAGGACTCAAGGACTAAAGTCCTACATACGTGCATCGGGGATTAAAATCCCCGACGATCAAAATCAGGATAATGTTCGATGGTCCGGGATTTGAATCCCGGACTACTGTATCAGGGATTTTAATCCCTTGCATTTAGTCAGATAGCACAAGACTCAAGGACTAAAGTCCTACATTCATGCGCGGGGATTCAAATCCCCAACGATCAAGATCAAGATAAGGAGGATTATTTATGGCCGACGGAAGCGCAACCTACAAAGCAGCAGGTGTGGATATAGAAGCAGGCGAAGAAGCCGTCTTTCGGATGAAGGAATACGTGCAATCGACCTATAACGAGAACGTGCTCACCAACATCGGCACGTTCGGTGGAATGTTCCGGCTCGACACAACCTCCATGGCCGAACCCGTGTTAGTATCGAGCATCGACGGCGTAGGCACCAAAGTCAAGATCGCCGCTATGATGGACAAATACGATACGGTGGGCCAGGACATTGTAAACCACTGCATCAATGACATACTCGTCCAGGGCGCCAAGCCGATGCTCTTTTTGGATTACTTCGCCACAAGCAAGCTTGACCCGAAGATAGTCGAGCAGGTAGTCAAGGGCATGTCGGACGCCTGCCGTGAAGCCGGGTGCGTGCTGATCGGCGGCGAGACTGCCGAAATGCCGGGCGTATATGTGCCGGGTGAGTTCGATATCGCAGGGTGCATCGTCGGAATAGTGGACCGGGCAAATGTTATTGACGGCTCGAGAGTCCAGCCGGGTGATGTGCTCATAGGGTTGGCGTCCTCTGGCCCGCATACCAACGGCTACTCTCTGATTCGCAAGATTCTCTTTGAAGATAATGACTATAAGGTAGACCAATATACTCCCGAGATCGGCGCGACCCTGGGTGATGTGCTGCTCGCCCCGCACAAGTGCTATCTCAAGCCCGTATCGGCTATAATGGCAAACCATCCGGTGCATGCGATGGTCCATATAACAGGCGGCGGGTTCTATGGAAATATCCCGCGCGTACTTCCGAGCGACTGCCAGGTGAGTATCGAGCGCCGCGCATGGGTCGTCCCACCGATCTTCCAGCTTATTGGGGACAAAGGCGGAATCGAGCCGATGGAGATGCACCGAACGTTCAACATGGGCGTCGGGATGGTGCTGATCGTACCGAAAGAACACGGAATTGAAGTTGTCCGACAGATGGAAGAGATGGGTGAGACCGCCTGGATAATCGGTAAGGTCTACAGGGGCGGCCGAGAGGTCAATGTGATATGACACGCATTGCAGTGATGGTCTCGGGCGCAGGGCGCGGGAGCAATATGCAAGCGATCATCGACGCATGCGCATCCGGTCAAATCGACGGCGAGGTTGCGGTCGTGATCGGTGTAAAAAACGATGCCCCCGCCATGGAGCGCGCTCGCAGCCAGTCCGTCAAGACAGTCTCAATCTCGCCAAAGGGCTTTGAGAATACGCAGGATTACGACGATGCCGTCCTCAAGACTCTGCAAGAAAACAGGATCGACCTGATCTGCCTTGCCGGGTATATGCGCATTCTGGGTCAGAACATAATCGACACCTATAGAAACGCAATTATGAACGTCCATCCGGCTCTGATACCATCATTCTGCGGCAAGGGAATGTATGGGCATCACGTCCATGAAGCAGTGATCGCGCGCGGAGTGAAGTACACCGGCGTAACGGTGCATTTCGTGGACGAAGACTACGACTCAGGGCCGATAATCGCGCAGACAGTCGTCCCCGTTGAGCAGGACGATACCCCGGATACAGTCGCGGCCCGTGTGCTCGAAAAAGAGCACGAGACCTACGCCTATGCGGTCTCACTGTTTGCTCAGGGCAGGCTGCGGGTAGTTAATCGTAAGGTTATTTTATCACCTGAAGAAAGCTCGACGGGAGCCTCGCCCTCCCCCAAGTGATCTGCGCCCTATAGAGGTGTAATCATGCGCTCACTGCTCATTATCAATCCCATATCAGGTCAGGGAAAAGCGGCAAGAGAGAAGAGAAAACTGCTGGATTATGCATCAGCAGCCGCTCATATGCGCACTGTGATCACCTCAGGGCCTGATGATGCAGCCGAAACCGCTCAGAAAGCCGCGCATGACGGCTACGACCTCATCATAGCTGCGGGCGGTGACGGCACGATCAATCAGGTCATAAACGGCATAGGCGATATAGGCATTCCACTTGGAATCGTGCCTCTGGGTACAGGTAATGTCCTCGCTCACGATCTCGGCATCCCTATTCACAACACCGAGAAAGCCCTTGAGATCATCCGCAGAGGTAAGACTCGAAGGGTGGATGTAGCCAAGACAAACACCAGGCGATTCATACTGATGGCCGGGCTCGGGTTCGATGCGGCGGTTATCGACTCTGTCTCGCCCAAAGTGAAGGACGTATTCGGCACCATGGCCTATGCCCCGGCGATCATAGAGCAGCTTGTTAAGTTCACCCCAGCGCGGTTTCGCCTTACTTTCAACGATAAATCGGTATATGAGACCGAGGCATACGCTGTAATAGCAGCCAACTGCGGCACCTACGCCTACAATTTCAAGATCGCCCGGCAGGCAATCTTTGACGACGGCCTGCTGGATATTATGGTATTTGAAGCTGGAGCGCTGACAGCTATCAACCTGGTAGGCCAAGCTCTGGACACTATATTTCAGGGCACCATCGCCCACCCCAGCACATCGTATTTCAGAGCGGCTAAAGTGCGGGTTGAATCCGAGCCGAGCGTGCGGATGCAGCTTGATGGCGACTTGCACGGTGAGAGTGGCGTGGATATAGAAGTTGTGCCTAAGGCTTTGAGTTTGATTGTGCCTTAGTTTAGGTTGGCGGTCGGCAGTTGACAGTTGGCGGTTCAGGCGATTTCGGAATTTCCGGGTTGGGTTGGAGACTTGGCTTATGTATTAAACAGTTGTCTTCCAACCCTCAAATCCCGAAAGACCAAAACCCTAAAATCACGACACACCAAACCAACCTGCTATGCGCCGAACAGAGTCAGCAAGAATGCCATATCTGATTTTGCGGTCAGTGCGTGCACCAGCCCGGCCTCCATGAAAAACCAGTCACCGGCATTAACGCTGTGCCACTCTTCTCCAAGCATAAACTCGCCTTCGCCCTTCAGGATCATAACCGCTGCATCCCGAGAGGAAGTATGGCCGGATATTTTCCCGCCTTTAGGGAGCATGAACAGATCAGCCTCGCCGGATGTGCTCTCATGTATGGTCTTGCTTAATATGCCTTCGCTGGGGAATTCAATCAGATCATTGAGATGCTTTATACGTTCCATTTCATCCTCCCTGTTGCATTTCTTGGACAGCATCACTACCACATCACATCGCCCGCAGCCGCGCTATTCTGTCCTCAATAGGCGGGTGGGTGTCGAAACTAAACAGGCTCCCGATGCCTTTGAACGGGTTAGCGATGAACAGATGCGCAGTGGCTTTGTTTGCTGCTCCAAGCACATTAGGGTCATTGGCTATCTTTTCGAGCGCGCTAGCCAGGCCGTCGGGATATCGGGTAAGCATAGCGCCGCTGGCATCGGCCAGATACTCTCTGCGCCGCGAGATCATTGCCTGGACAAGCGCCGCCGCTATTGGAGCCAGAATAGCCAGAAGAATACCTATGAAGTAGAAAATGATCTGAGCCTGGCCGCCCTCGTCATCACGGTCCCTGCTGCCAAAGCCGAACCGACCGGTCCACCAGAACCAGTGCGCCATCATCGCGACGGCCCCGACCAGCACAGCCACCAGAGCCATGAACCGAATGTCGTAGTTCTTGATATGCGACATCTCGTGTGCGAGCACGCCTTCGAGCTCGACACGGTCCATAGTGTTAAGCAGGCCTGTCGTGACGCAGATAACGCCGTGCTCTGGGTCTCTGCCTGTGGCAAACGCATTGGGAGCCGGATCATCCATAACATATGTCTTGGGAACGGGAAGGCCGGCCGCCAAGGCCAGTCCCTCGACCACATTCACATAGTGTGGAAACTCTTCCTTAGTGGCCTCCATGGCGCGCGTGGAGGCGATTACGATCTTATCCGAGTAATAGTAGCTGCCTATGCTGGTAGCAAACGCGAATGCGACGGCTAAAAAAAGCGCCATCGGGCTGCCATAGGCCAGGTAAAAGCCGTATCCTATCGCTCCAATCAGGATAATAAAAGCTATAATCAGAATGCGCGAGCGCCAGATGTTTCCACTGATCTGTTCATACATGACTTACGAAAAATCCACCTTTACATTTTCTCTGGCTGCATCGTCCATCGGGAAATACTCGTGCTCGCTGAAGCCGAAGCTCGACGCGATCATATTGGACGGGAAACTCTGTATGAGAGTGTTGTATGTCATTACCTGATCGTTATAAAACTGCCTCGCATAAGCGATCTTGCTCTCAGTGCCCGAGAGTTCCTCCTGAAGCATCATAAAGTTCTGGTTCGCCTTGAGATCGGGATACGCCTCGGCAACAGCGAACAGACTCTTCAACGCGCCGGTGATCTGGTTTTCAGCCGCACCCTGCTCTTTAGGCGAGCTCGCGTTCATACCTGCACTGCGCGCCTCGGTCACTTTCTCAAAGACCTCGCTCTCGTGCTTGGCGTAGCCTTTCACCGTCTCGACCAGGTTCGGGATCAGATCGTATCTGCGTTTGAGCTGAACATCTATCTGCGACCATGCGTTCTGAATGCGATTGCGCAGCCCTACGAGTTGGTTATATTTGACAATTACCCATAATAGCGCCAGGACAGCTATCCCGAGCACCACCATCATTGCAATTCCCATATCCATTCGCCCACCGCCTTTGACGTAATAGTTTGCCTGCTATTCCATATATTCTACGCACATACACCTATTCCTTTGTTCCCGACAATCGCTAGAGAGTCTAAAAGTTGGAAAGTTGGAAACGAGATATTTGAACCGCTGAGACGCTGAATGAATCGAGGCGCTGAAAATAGAATATTGCATTAGACCATTTATACAAAAACACCTGCTATTATTGAGTATGGTTCACAGCAGATTCTTCGCATACGCTCAGAATGACTGGTTATATAAACGTCTTCCGGGTTTATGGATGGTTATCGCAATCTGAAATTGCGGAGATTTTGTTTCGGTCGCGATCGGATATCGCGCCCGAACGTTGGATTTAATGACAGTGGGTTTTCAATAATCAATATAAAATACTCATTACTAAATTGAAGGGGGTATACTATATCTATGAAACTGGATGCCATACCTAGAATACCGCTCACAGCTCTTCCGACACCGCTCGACGACGCACCGCGTCTGGCTAAAAAGATCGGCCTGCGAAAGCTCCTGATCAAACGGGACGACTGCACCACACTTGCCGGAGGCGGCAACAAAGCCAGAAAGCTCGAATACCTGATGGCGGACGCCGTCATTAAGGAATGCGATGTCGTGATGACGGACGGCGGGCCGCAGTCCAATCACGCACGTATGACCGCCGGAGCTGTGTGCAGAGTGGGCATAGACGATTGCATTCTCTTTATCGGCGGGCCCCGGTTCGACAGGTTCCAGGGCAACCTCCTGCTCGATATAGTGTTCGGCGCGCAGATAAGGTTTATGGAAGACGCCACAGTGCGCGAGATGGAGGATGCAATGGCCTCTGAGGCCAGGAGCCTTAAACTCCATGGCAGAAAGCCATACGTGATCCCTATAGGCGGAGCCACCCCACTGGGCGCACTTGGATATGTTCAGGCGATCCGTGAACTTGCAGACCAGCTGTCCTGCGAAGACAAAGCGCCGCTGATTGTGGTCGCGGTCGGCTCGGCAGGAACCCTTGCAGGCTGTGCGCTCGGCATAAGACTATTTCTGCCGAAAGCTGATCTGCTGGGAATAAGCGTTGCAGGCGGAGTAAAGACCTCCTGCAGGATCGCTGCTGAGGACGCAAACGGCTCGGCGGCTCTAATAGGCGTTAATGAGCATTTCGAGCCGGAAGATATGCATATAAACGACGAATATTACGGCGAACGCTACGGAGTGCCGTCAGAAGCGGGCAACAAGGCCATACTAGCGGCGGCGCAGACAGAAGGACTGATACTCGATCCGGTTTACACAGGCAAAGCAATGTCGGGACTGATCGGGCTTGCTCAGTTGGGCAAGATCGACCCGGATCGGACGGTCGTGTTCATCCATACGGGCGGCTCACCCGGTCTGATGGCCTTCGAAGACCAGTTCAGAAACCAGGCAAAATTCAAAAGTATTGACTTTCACAAACGGGGCGAAGAGTAATTTCAAATATTGGGTATTTCAATTGCGCGGAGGACAGTGCGATGAACCCATGCGATGAAGAACTCATAGATATTATTAACTACTCGACAGGCCGGGTGGAGAAGGTCAATAGAATCTGCCGCACCAATGAGCAATGGCAGGAAATGCTCACACCCGAGCAATATGAAGTAACCCGTCTCAAAGGCACAGAAACGCCCTTTACCGGAACCTGCTCAATGCCTGCCGAAGGCCAAATCGGAGTCTATCAGTGCATTTGCTGCGGCACCGACCTCTTCAAAAGTGTGCACAAATTCGAGTCCGGCACAGGCTGGCCGAGCTTTTGGGACCCGATATCCGACATCAATATAACCACACAACCCGATGACAGCCTCGGTCGGCACCGGACGGAGGTGCTCTGTGCACGATGCGGCGCTCACCTGGGGCATGTTTTTGATGACGGTCCCCCACCCACCGGAAAACGATACTGCATAAACGCAGTGGCAATCAAGCTCGCTGAGGCAGATAAAGAATCCAAATATGAGAAAGCCGTTTTTGCGGCGGGATGCTTTTGGGGTGTCGAGTCTGCTTTTCGGGAGATGCTGGGTAAGGGTGTGGTCTCAACAAAAGTCGGTTACACGGGCGGGCACACTGAGAATCCGACTTATGAAGACGTGTGCTCAAATACGACCGGACACGCAGAGTCCGTTGAGATAACCTTTGATCCTTCGAAAATCAGCTACAGAGAGCTGCTGGGCACATTTTGGAGCATTCACGATCCCACCACACCAAACAGGCAGGGACCCGATGTCGGATCGCAGTATAGATCGGTAATTTTCTACAACAGCCCTGAGCAGAAAAGTGAGGCTGAAGATTCAAAATCTCATCTGGAAAAGTCGGGCAGGTTAAAGCGCCCGGTTGTAACCGAGATTATTCCCATGGGCGTTTTCTATCCCGCGGAGGACTACCATCAGCAATATCACGAAAAGCACGGCTGCGCATCGTGCTCTTAACAATTCTCCAACTTCCTAGCCCTGAGAATTGCAGGAATTTGACTGTTTGCGGACAAAGTATGCAGGGGAACGATATGAAACCAACAGCAATGCTCGACAAGTTAAAAGACAAAATCCCATCAAAAAAAGAGGGACAATACAGAGTCCGTGTGGGCATGGCTACTTGCGGCATCTCTGCTGGAGCCGATCTCGTCCATGACGAGTTTATCAGGGTCTTGGATGAAATCGGACTTGACAATGTCGACGTGATCCCGACCGGATGCGTCGGCAGATGCGACCTGGAACCTATGGCCGAGGTCACGCGTGGTGATGAACCGCCTGTTTTATATATCAGGCTGGACAAAGACAAGGTCAAGAGAATTGTTGAGGAGCACCTGGCTGGTGGAAATGTAATAACTGAGTTCACAGGGTAATCAATGTCGATAAACCTCTCCTATCACCTGTCACCCGACACCTGTTTGTAAGGAGCAGCTATGAAGCGCACTATAGTCGTATGTTCGGGCACTGCATGCGTCGATCCGGGAGGAAAAAGGATCGAACCGGAACTCAAGCGCATTATTAAAGAGAAGAATGCGCAGGACCTGGTTGAGATCGAAGAAGCCGTATCATATGGGCTGTGCAAGAACTGCCCCATTATTGTTGTCGAGCCGGATGGCGTCTACTACGAAAAGATCGACTCCGCGAAGATTGAAAAGATCGTAGAGGAACACATTATCGGCGGCAGGCCTGTTGAAGAATTCAAAGCCCATGAGTGGGTGGACACATCACACATTCGCATGCTCGGCAGCGTAGACTTCTTCGGCAAACAGCTTCGAATCACCCTGCGAAACTGCGGCATCATAGACCCTGAGTCATTCGATGATTATCTGACAATGCGCGGATATGAGGCTCTGGCGAAAGTGCTCGAAAGTATGACAGCCGAGCAAGTGATAGACGAAGTATCCAAATCCGGCCTGCGCGGACGGGGCGGCGCAGGTTATCCGACCGGGCTCAAATGGAAACAGGCTACCGAGTTCGCATCGGACAGGCGTTTCGTGATCTGCAATGCGGACGAAGGTGACCCAGGTGCGTTTATGGACCGCAGCGCAATCGAGGGTGACCCTTTCTGCCTCCTTGAAGGCATGACTATCGGCGGCTACGCTATCGGCTCGAGTCAGGGATTCATATACGTGCGCGCAGAGTATCCCCTTGCAATTAAACGCCTCACTTATGCAATCGATGAAGCCAGAAAGCGCGGACTGCTCGGCAAAAACATATTCGGCACCGACTTCAGCTTCGATATAGACATCCGGCTGGGAGCCGGAGCTTATGTTTGCGGTGAGGAGACGGCGCTCATTGCATCAATAGAGGGTAGGCGCGGAATGCCTCGGCCACGACCACCCTACCCAGCCGAATGCGGGCTTTGGGGACATCCCACACTAATCAACAACGTCGAGACATGGGCAAATGTGCCTGCCGTAATCCTTAATGGCGCGGACTGGTTCACAAACCTGGGGACCGAAAAGAGCAAGGGCACTAAAGTCTTTGCACTCGCGGGCAAGATCAAAAACACAGGTCTGGTGGAAGTGCCGATGGGCACTACGCTCCGCGAGATCATCTACGATATCGGCGGCGGGATCAGAGGCGATAAAAAGTTCAAAGCCGTGCAGACAGGCGGGCCGTCCGGCGGATGCATCTCCGAGCAGTATCTCGACACGCCGATAGATTATGAGTCTCTGGCAAAAGCCGGTTCTATCATGGGTTCCGGCGGTATGATCGTGATGGACGAGGACACGTGCATGGTGGACGTGGCTAAGTTTTTCCTTACATTCACGGAGGATGAGTCATGCGGCAAATGCACGCCATGCCGCGAGGGGACCAAACGCATGCTTGAGATCCTCACGCGAATAACCGAAGGAAACGGCGTGCCCGAAGATCTCGAAAAGCTCGAACACCTGGGCAAAGTGGTAAAGCGCGCATCGCTCTGCGGGCTGGGTCAAAACGCTCCGAACCCGATCCTCTCGACCCTGCATAACTTCCGTGATGAATACGAGGCGCATATTGTTGAAAAACGCTGCCCAGCCGGAGTCTGCTCGGCTCTGATGAATTATTATATCGACCCGGACATTTGCGTCGGCTGCACGCTGTGCGCCAAAGTCTGTCCCGTAAAGTGCATCTCAGGTGAGCCAAAAAAGACACATCACATAGACACCAGCATCTGCATCAAATGCGGCGAGTGCAAGAGAAGATGCCCCGTGAAGGCTATTTATAGGAAATAAGTGGAGAGTGGAGTGTGGAGAGCAAGGAAACTACGATATCTTCGAAGCTCAGCGTTCGGGCGCGATATCCGATCGCGACCGAAACAGAATGCCAGGATTTCTGATCCGTCATCTATAAGCGACATGTAAGGAAATCAAATGAAGCGCCATTGGATAGTCGAAGATAACTACCCATATTTTGTAACCGGCAGTGTGGTGAAGTGGCTTCCGATTTTCGTTACACCCAGTATATGCGACATCCTGACAGACAGCCTCAGGTATTGTCGCGATACAAGAGGATTACGATTACATGCTTATGTGATCATGCCGACACACTATCATATGATCGTATCAAGTGAACAGGACCTTTCCGGCATAATCCGAGATTTCAAACGATTTACATCCGGTCAAATAGCCAAAGCATTTGAAAACATTCAGAATCCGCCGTTTGAGAACGTGTTCAGGTTCTGTGGAAAACAAAACAGACCGCCTACCGAGCATAAGGTCTGGCAGGATGGAAGTCACCCGAAACTTATAAAGACAGAGCCGTTTTTCAAACAAAAGCTGGATTATCTGCATGCAAATCCTTATCGCAAAGGACTTGTAACTGATCCTTTACCTGGACATATTCAAGCATTCGTTATTATGCCGAAACCGGTGACGGACCGATTGAAGTTAATGGGCTGGAATGGTAGGCATCAGATATGCCGAGATTCTGTTTCGGGTGCGATCAGATATCGCACCCGATCATGGGCTATCCGCTCTCAGCTATTTTTACGAAGGAGTAGATTTCTTGTCTGAAGATATCACATATATAAATACCGATCTGCCCGCACATGAGCGCGCTCGCGACCTAGTATCAAGGATGACTCTTGAAGAGAAGGTCCCTCAGTTAATGCATGACGCACCGGCAATAGAAAGGCTGGGCGTGCCCGCATATAACTGGTGGAACGAGTGCCTGCATGGCGTTGGTCGCGCTGGCACGGCGACAGTCTTCCCACAGGCAATCGGCATGGCTGCAACATGGGACCCTGAGCTTATCCATGAGGTCGCCACGGCTATATCTGACGAAGCCCGAGCCAAGCACCATGAGGCGCTTCGGCAGGGCGAGCACGGCATGTATCAGGGTCTCACGTTCTGGTCGCCCAATATAAACATATTCAGAGACCCACGCTGGGGTCGCGGGCATGAGACATACGGTGAAGACCCATATCTTACCGGCAGGATGGGAGTAGCGTTCGTTAAAGGACTTCAGGGTGACGACCCCAAGTATCTCAAGCTCGTCGCGACACCAAAGCACTTCGCGGCTCACAGCGGACCCGAGGCTCTCAGGCACGAGTTCAACGTCAATATAAGCAAGAAGGATTTGTATGAGACTTACCTGCCGGCATTCAGGGAGTGTGTAATCGAGGGCAAGGCTGAGTCTGTGATGGGAGCGTATAACAGCCTCTACGGCGACCCGTGCAATGCAAACAGGCTACTGCTTCAGGATATACTGCGCAACGAGTGGGGGTTCGACGGATATATCGTCTCGGACTGCGGCGCCATACAGGACATACATCAGAGCTATAAAATAACAAACTGCACCGCCGAATCTGCCGCCGTTAGTGTCAAAAATGGATGTGACCTCGAGTGCGGGTGCGTATACGCAAGCCTGATCAATGCAGTTGAAAAGGGGCTCATTACTGAAAAACAAATCGATATTGCACTCATCAGGCTTTTCACTGCCAGATTCAAGCTCGGTATGTTCGACCCGCCGGAGAGTGTGCTTTATGCTTCGATCCCGTATGAGACAGTCGATAGTGATGAGAACCGCGAGTTGGCGCGTGAGACAGCCAGACAGTCCATAGTCCTGCTCAAGAACAACTCACGGCTGCTCCCGCTGAGAAAAGACCTCAAGACAATAGCTGTAATCGGACCAAATGCCGATGCGCTGGATGCACTGTTGGGAAATTATAACGGCACACCGTCAAAGTGGGTCACACCACTGCAGGGGATCAGGTCGGCGGTGTCGATTGGCACAAGAATACTCTACTCAAAAGGGTGCGAGTTGGTAGAGAACGACCCGGCCTGCCTGCCTGCCAGAAAGCTCTTCGGTGAAGCGGTAGCTGCCGCGCAGCGCTCGGATGTTGTAATTATGTGCCTCGGCCTGACTCCACTTCTGGAGGGCGAGGCGGGCGACGCATTCAACTCCGATGCCAGCGGCGACAGGCTCCGCATAGAGCTTCCCGAAATCCAGGAAGTGCTGCTTAAGACAGTAACCGCTGTCGGTAAGCCAGTAGTGCTGGTCCTATTGAACGGCGGCGCGCTTGCCATAAACTGGGCGCAGGACAATGTGGATTCGATAGTCGAGGCTTGGTATCCGGGTGAGGAGGGCGGAAGCGCAATAGCCGATATTCTCTTTGGTGACTACAACCCATCGGGACGGCTGCCCGTGACATTCTATAAATCGCTTGACGACGTCCCTGACTTTGCGAACTACGATATGGAAGGCAGGACCTATCGCTATTTCAGAGGTAAGCCGCTGTATCCCTTTGGGTTCGGCCTGAGCTATACACACTTCAAGTATACGGACCTGACTATCAGCCAGAGCATAAAATCCGGCGATGACCTGATTGTGTACGTCAAGGTGACAAATACAGGCGATTGTATGGGTAATGAAGTAGCGCAGGTCTACTTATCCAGTCTCGAAGAGCAGCGTGATGTGCCGATTCGGAAACTGGTGGGTATTCAAAGAGTAACACTCAGCCCGAGTGAAACTAAAGATATCAGGTTTACCTTAATGCCAAATCTGTTATCGAGCGTCGATAACGGCGGCAATCTCGTGCAAAGGCCGGGGAAATATAAGATAACTGTTGGAGGATCACAGGGAGACAGCCGTAGTATTGCACTTGGAGCAGGAAATGTCCTTGAGTGCGAGTTTGAGCTGTCCGGTTAAAGGAGCGGCGATGACAACTACAGCAGTAAAGACAGTAACCCTTAACATAGACAACCAGCAGGTCACCGTCCCCGAGGGAACGACTGTCATGCAGGCTGCAGAAAAGCTGGCGATACGCATTCCACACCTGTGCTATCACCCGCGTCTGCATCTGGAGGGTTCATGCCGCGTGTGCCTGGTCGAGATAGAGGGGATGAACAGGCCGCAGGCATCATGCACCTTTCCCGTCTCCGAAGGGATGGTCGTGTATACCAACAGCCCCGAAATACGCGACACACGCAAGACTATAGTCGAACTGCTCCTAGCTAATCACCCCATGGACTGCCAGACCTGCGAGCGCGACGGCAACTGCGAACTTCAATACCTCGCCTACTCCTCCGGCGTGCGCGAGAGACACTATGAAGGTGAGAGGAAACACTATGAGAACGATTTTTCCTCACCGTCCGTTATCCGCGACCCGGACAAGTGCATCCTCTGCGGAAGATGCGTGCGGGTATGCGCCGAGGTGCAGGGAGTGTCGGCGCTCGGTTATATCAATCGAGGGTTCAAGACAGTCGTCACGCCGGCCTATAATGATCCTTTCACTGAAAGCGTGTGCGTGACCTGTGGGCAATGTATAAACGTATGCCCTGTCGCCGCGTTCCTGGAAAAGGACTATACCAAAGATGTGGTCAAGGCTATTGAGGACCCTGATCTCCATGTAATAGTCCAGCTTGCCCCGAGTGTGCGCGCATCCATCGGCGAAGGGTTCAATCTGCCTCCGGGAACTCCGATGACAGGCAAAGCAGTAGCCGCGCTCAGGCGGCTCGGGTTCGATGAAGTCTTCGATACCCAGATGGGCGCTGACATGACGATCATGGAAGAAGCGACAGAGTTCGTCAAGCGCTTCAAAGAAGGCGGCAAGCTGCCGCTTATTACAAGCTGCTCATCGGCGTGGATGAAGTTTGCGGAGCATTTCTACCCAGATCTGCTCGATAATATATCCACAGCCAAATCTCCGATGAGTATCCTTGGCACTCTGATCAAGACTTATTACGCCGAAAAGAAAGGCATACCGCCTGAGAAAATATTCAACGTTGGGGCTATGTGCTGCACGGCTAAGAAGTTTGAAGCTTG
This sequence comes from Armatimonadota bacterium, assembly GCA_039679645.1. Classification (NCBI taxonomy): domain Bacteria; kingdom Bacillati; phylum Armatimonadota; species Armatimonadota bacterium. The sequence goes on along the minus strand of JBDKUO010000066.1, from coordinate 95,627 downwards.
GCGGCCCGAGCAGAGAATTGAGGTCGACGGCCAACTCGTGCCGTCTATCGACCGTGTAATCACCACACGCGAGCTTGTATGGCTTATCAAAAACGCTGGTCTTGAGTTCAACAATCTGCCGGACGAGGATTTCGACCCTGTGCTGGGAATATCCACCGGCGCTGGAGCTCTCTTTGGAGCAACCGGAGGTCTGGCTGAAGCAGTCTACCGCACGGCATATTGGATGCTCACTGGTAAAGATTTGGAGCAGGTCGTTGTCGAGGAAGTGAGGAGTGTAGCCGAGGGCGTCAAGCGCTGGGTCGCCAGAATCGGCGATTACAAGTTCAACTTCGGGGTGGCCCATGGCCTTACCAATGCTCATACACTGCTCAGGATGGTCCGGCGAGGCGAGGGTGATTTCCACTTCATCGAGATAATGGGCTGCCCGGGCGGGTGTATCGGCGGCGGCGGCCAGCCTTATGCAAGGGCGGGAGAAGGGGTTCCGCTTGATGTCGAGAATCTCAAAAAACGCGCGGAGGCGCTTCGTGCTATAGACGCAGGCAAAAAGCTCAAGCGATCTTACGAAAACCCTGATGTGCAATATATCTACGAGCACTATCTGGGGCAACCTTTAAGTGAAAAGGCTCACAAGTTGCTTCACACTCACTATCAGCCGCGCCTGCCGCACGGTGTCTGGAACCCGGATGTGCTAAGGACGGATTGATTTATAGGTTGCGAGTTTATGAGTTGTGAGTTGTGAGTTGCGAGTTATGGGTTGCGAGGCAATTATCGGATATTAATCCACAACCATGTATAAGAGACTTTCCGAATATACTCTAAAGGGAGGGCGAGGCTCCTGCCGAGCCTTTGAATAACAGATATGGCGTGCACCTGCTGCGAAGATAAATTTAACGAACTCACTGATTATATAAAGTCAGTCTATAACCCGGAACACCCACAGTCGGCGCTGATTGCAATCCTCCATCACGCCCAGGGCATGTACGGCTACCTAAGCAAAGAAGTGATGGAACATATCGCTCAAATGACCGAGGTTCCGGCTGCCGAGATATACGGTGTGGCTACATTCTACAGCTTCTTCAAGCACGTCCCCCAAGGCAAGCACCGCATATCGGTGTGTATGGGAACTGCATGCTACATACGCGGCGGCGCAAAGATACTCGAAACAATCGAAAACCTGCTCGATATAAAGCCGGGTGAAACGACAGAAGACATGCTTTTCACACTCGGCGAGACACGCTGCATCGGCGCATGCGGGCTTGCGCCTGTTATGATGATAGACGATAAAGTATATGGACGAGTAGAACCTGAGAAGCTGAAGGAGATATTGGCGGAATACAAAAAATAGTGAGATGGTCGAGTTTGATGTTGGGCGGCTCGGAAAAACTGTCGTGCCGCTATATTTTGCGTGCTGTCGAGGTGCCGAATACGAAGCAAAAGGGTATAGACTGCCAGTGCATAACGCACGTAGGGGAGGCGCTTACATGGCACGAGTAGCTAGAGAAGTGGTTGAAAAAGCAGGCATAAATGTCGATCAGGTGGTGGACCTGCTGGTAAAAAACGCGGCCGCCGAACTGACGACCTATTACTATTACACAATCCTGAGAGCCAACCTGATCGGAATCAACGGGGAGACTGTCAAGGAGATTGCGGAGATAGCCCGCATTGAGGACCGCAATCACTTCGAGGCCATTGTGCCCCGCATATACGAACTCGGCGGCAGCCTGCCTGATGATATGAAGGCATTTCACGATATTTCTGCCTGTCCGCCTGCGCATTTGCCTGATGACAAGACCGACATCAACGCAATCCTGCATGTGCTGGTAGGAGCAGAAAGGTGCGCAGTAAAGGGCTACAGCCATATCTGCAATCTCACAGCCGGTAAAGATCACCGCACCTATGACCTGTCTCTGGCGATCCTCAATGAAGAGATTGAGCATGAGTCATGGTTCTCGGAGTTCCTGGGCGAAGGACCGTCAGGACACTTTATGCGCAGGGGAGAAACGTCGCCATTTGTGAGCAAGTTTTTGAGGTAATGTTCAACATAGTTAGATTTAGGTGCTACTTGTTAGGCTCTTTTATCTGATCAATCGCTTCCTGGACCCATTCTCTGAATTCACTAGTTGAGTGTTCAGACTTGAGAGCATCTTCCATAATTTGGATTGATTGTGGGCAGGCAAGCATAACCAGACCATCCAGGCAGGCTTTCCAAACTGCAGGTTCGGGATCTTGCAAGCCGGATGCAAAGAACGGAATGCTCGCTGTAAGACGGAATTGGCTGATAATATGAACCAATTGTGCTCTGAGCTCAGGATTGATTTCTTGTGTATATGCATCCTGAAGCATTGGAACGATTGAGGCGTCCGCTTCAATCAGACTGAAATATGCATTTTCCGCATCGCCGTTATGCATTTCATTGAGATAGTACCTGACATACTCTTCTAGATTCATATAACCTCATATCCTTTACCACTTAGTCCCCAGCGCCATTGGCTCATAGCTTTCTATATGAGCCATCGCATCGGAAACATCCGGCGAGAAGTGATAGAGCTCGCGATAGTTGGGCTTGGCGAAGTGATGGTTATAAATGTGCTCGAACATAGCGTTGAGGCCATCATAGAAGCCGTTTGTGTTGAGGAATATAATCGGTTTGTTGAGCATTCTGAGCTGCTTGAGGGTGATCACTTCCAGCATCTCTTCGAGTGTGCCGAACCCGCCGGGCAGCGCGATAAATGCGTCCGCTCGGGCTTCCATTGCCCCTTTGCGATCTCGCATGTCTTTTGTGACCACAAGCTCATCGCAGCTTTCGTAGCAGATACCGGGCAATCGCAAAAACTCAGGGATCACCCCGACGACATGACCGCCGCACTTGTGCACAGACCTGGCGACGGCTCCCATCAGCCCGATCTCACCGCCGCCGAATATCAGGCTGTAGCCCGCGTCTGCTATTTTCGCGCCAAGCTCCTCGGCAACCGAGAAAAAATCGGACGAAACTGCATTGCTGGATGCGCAGTAGACACAAATAGACTTTGATAACACACTCTTGCATTCACTCTGTTCAATCATAAACTCATTTTATGCGCGCCGGCACCAAATTGCAAGAATGTTACTCAACCGATGTTGCCTGAATGACTCGTTCGCCGTCTATCAGGGCAAGTTTGCCTGTCACGGTGACCGTATCTCCCTCGCTCACTGCTGCGGTCGAGTCTACACGTATTCCGACCGGAATGTCCGCATTCTGAACGTAAAAGAAACCGTCGAACACGCCGGAGACAATTACGCCCTTGAGTGTGATTTGAAGCCCCAGTGGAAGCGACTTGGCATAGATGACGCGTTCCAAGCTATTGAGACTGACATAAAACGTTACGTTTTGGTCAACACCGGCTGAAACGCTTACCATCTCCGATTCGGGATCAAACGACCATGGCTGAAGTTCCGGCAGCAGGGTATGAGTCCCGATACTTACCTGGCCGAAATCGAACGTGCCGTCACCGGATGTCTTGACGGTCAGATCATCGGGATTGAGGTTGATCACAGCATTCTCCAGCCCATTTCCTACTATCTCGGCCTCGTATTTATCTATCTTGAACCCGTAATATTCGTTGCCCGAATCACTCGTGAGCATCACCTTTGCAACATGACCGTCAATCCATGGAGTCCAAAGATCGGTATAATCTGCAGTATATATTTCGATGATTTCACCGCTGCCGTCCATGATATAAACATAGTCCCAGGCAGGCTCAGTGGTTAGCCGTGCAAAGTGCAGCCGCATGCGGGTGGCGGACTCAGCCGCATCTATCTGCCATGTGTTCTCGTAATTCGGATCATATGGATGCGGCGATTCCACGTCTATCGACCGGACTTCAGAGGTTACAATTTGCACCCGGCCGCTGATTGAGCCCGGTGGGAAGGCGGTAAAGTCCACACCCGATGTGGCGCCGTCAGCCGGGATATTTACTGTCTTTGAATTTGGAGTGAAAGTCCACTTACTCTTTGACGGAGTGACCGTATACGTCCCTGCTGGAATCTGATTAAAGCTGTAGGAGCCGTCTGAGAGAGTGGCTGCCGTATATCCGCCCGGATCGAGTATGATATTCGCTCCCTGAAGGCCGCCCTGACCGACCAGATCGGTCTCGTAGCCGTCGACATAAAAGCCATAGCCCGTGTTGCCGGTCTCATTTGTCAGGATTCTAATCTTAATAATGTTTCCAGCGACCCATGGACTCCAAATATCCTCGGCCTTGCCAGTATATGTGGCGGATACGTTGTCATTACTGTCAAGGACGGTAATCTCGTCACCATCGGAGAGCAGATCGATCTCAGCAAAATGCACTCGAACGTTCGATACACCCTCATGAGCTGTAATTGTATAGGTCCGATCATAATTATTGAGATATGGGTGCGGCGATTCGACAATATAGCTTATTACACCCCCCACCGCGCTTGTCACGGTGCCAGACATGCTGCCCGGCTTACCCTGGCCTACAAAATCCACGTTCTCGACAGGCTCGTCCGTGATTTGCACGACTTTGCCTCTGGGGGTAAATGTCCAACCCTGCATACCGACCTGGACCGAATATGTGCCCGACCCAACGCGGGTCAAGTATTTCCCGTTTTGGTTGGTGACCAATCGCTTGGTGCCCGCAGTCGACATGACCGTTACACTTGCGCCCTGCACAACCGCTCCGGTGGAGGATGTGACGGAGCCTGAAATATAGGTGCTCGGCATGCCGCCCGAGACCACTAATGCGTAGTCCTGCGGCCCCATGGGCACGTTATAACCGCTCACTCGGACTTTGTATGTTCCGGTTTCGGGTGAAGCTATCAAAATCTGCTCCACATTATTTAAGCGGTCAATATCCTGATAGACAACGCCTTTTGGAGAGGTAACGATAAGATCAAGATCGTTTACAAGCTCAATTGCGGCATGCACCGCCCCGGGATAATCCGTCCACACCAGTGTAACCTTCAGCGGCACGGAGTTGTCGATCACATTGTATTGATAATCGCGATAGCCGCCTGTAGAAAGGCCTGAGGTCTCATCGGCGAATTCGGTCACAATAGGAAGATCGGCATCGAGAGGGTTTTTGACATTCATGCGTCCCCAGCCCTGGACATAATCCGGCACGCCGCTTACTTCTTGATATTGCGCGCTGCCGTACTGGCCGGGAGTGATGTCTACCGCGCCGCTTATGAGAGTCGCTTTCACCAGCGCGGCGCTGGGAGTGGTGCCCTTCACCTGCCTATAGTACTGCCGTATCAACGCCGCCGCGCCGGAGACATGCGGCGCGGACATACTGGTGCCGCCGTTATACGTATAGTTAGAATCATACGCGCCCCACCCTGTCGATGCGCTTGAAATATGAGACCGGCTGGATATGATATTCGTGCCTGGAGCGCAGACATCCGGCTTGATCCGACCGTCGTCTGTCGGCCCTCTTCCGCTGAAAGCGGCCATACCGCCCGCATTATTACTCATCAGATCGTATTTGATCGGCGAGACAGGATAGCTGGAACCCCATGCGACACCATAGCCCATCTGATAACCGCCGGTAGTGCGCAGGTTCTCGGTTGCGCCGACCGATATGCAGTTCTTGGCGGTCGATGGAGCATATAGACTATCTAGATCGACTTCCCCATCTTTGTTCAGGTCTTCGCCTTCATTGCCGACCGCAAAGACAACCGTGAAGTCTTTGTGATCCCAGACAAACTGATCCACTTCATTTGAATAAGTGGTGTACTGGCCGTCAGCAGCGCTGCCCCAACTGTTGTTGTGCACCCGAGCGCCATCGTCATACGCAGGCTGAAACAGATCGGCAAGGTCGAGAGGTGGAAATACGTATGAACCGTCATCGCCTATGGACTGAAACAAAAGATCGGCTTCAGGAGCCACACCTGCAAAAGAACCGTTATAGTCATGCAAGGCAGGGTCGCTGCCGGAAAGCGCACCACTGCCCAGGATAGTGCCTGTGACATGTGTGCCGTGGCCGACAAGGTCCGACCAGTCATCCGTCCTGCGCAGAGCATATGTCTTGTTTATACGTCCGGCAAAGTCTGATGAAATGGTGGCTAAGCTGCCCGTATCAAGCCCGGTATCCGCCACGCCTATAGTCTCGCCCGATCCATAGAGGCCAATATCAGACCGGACCTCGGGCACGCCTGATATCTCACAAGCAATATTGTTACACAGCCTCGGCTGGACATAAGGCTCTATCCACGAGATGGCACCTGTTTCTGCCAGCTCTGAAAGCTGCGAGCCGGCAGCCAGGACACGGCACATCCGGCCTGAGGTGTCTATTTTATTGACTTTCGCCTTTGACAGCGCATAATCACAGCTTGCGCCTGGAAACAGTGTAACCACAAACTGACCCTTGCTGGTGGTATCCGACAAGTCTTCACTCGATTTATACTCAGGCTTGAATGGACCGACCCACTTTACAGACTGAAGACTCTTGATTGAGCCCAGCTTTGAGCGATCCATACGAACAAGATACGCAAAGTCGGGCAGATATTCCAGTATTTGCGCACCGGCGTCGATCAGTGACTCTCTGTATGTATCCCGGATCGGACCGCCAAAGAGCACGATAAAATAGCCGGTGCCCTCAATCTGCTCTCCAGGCTCGGCTGATAGCGATTTTGGCTCATCAGTATTGATGGTCCCGCTTTTGAGATAGATGCTGCCTGCCGATGCGGACTGCACCAAGACCGCGCAGGCCAGCGCTATATAGACGAGTTTCGGTTTCAAATATTTCGACCCCCTTGAGGATTGTGGGAGCCGAGGATTTTGATCTGCGCAAGCACATCCGCATTTACCCAATCTCGTCTGCAACAAAACGCGAGCATGCCGATATCAAACGCAATACCCGGTAATAATCCGGTGTAAGAATATGTCCGGTTGACGGAAAATTATATATACCTATCCGACACGACGCAATACACGGAGGTAAACTTGTTCCACCGATCATCCGACCGAATAGATTTACCGAGCCTGCCTGCCGCTCTTAAACGCATAATAGACATCACAAGAAGCGATGATGTGGATGCGGACAACCTGGCGCGCGTTGTGATGTTGGACCAGTCACTGGCATGCAAGGTGCTGCGGCTTGCCAACTCGGCATATTTCTGCCGGAGAGACAAGGCCGAGACAGTCACCGATGCAATTCTCACACTGGGATTCGGCTATGTCCGCAATCTGGCCGCATCCGCCTCCGTGCTGGACGTTCTATTCCCAAGCTATGCGTTTCCAGGGTTCAACTGGCAGAATTTCTGGCGGCATTCAGTCACGACAGCCATCGCGTCGGAATCTTTCTACTCATTCGCAACAGGATGCAAAAGAAAATCGGAGGAGGCGGCGTTTGTCGCGGGGCTGATGCACGACATCGGCAAACTGGTTATCGCGCGAGCGCTGCCGTTCAGGTTCAGAGAGATCGTTGAAAACTGCCGGGAGCGCAGAATTGAAATGCTTGAAGCCGAGACCAAGGCATTGTGCACCAATCATGTATTTATAGGTAAGCAGTTGGCTGCATCATGGCAGCTTTCTGATAAGCTTATTGCAGGAATTGCCTGTCACCACAATGATGACTCCTCGGATTATCCCGAACTGACATCGGCTGTCCGTGCCGCAAACATGCTTGCAAAACGCATAGAAGACAGTTACCTGATCGGCATACATCCAAATATAAGCCTGAACAATATTGGAAAAGCTGCCGGACTTGATGCGCAGTCGGTCAATTTCGTTATTGACGAAGTGCGCATCGGGCTGAAACGTTGCGGCGAAATACTCTCCTGGGGCAAGGATATGCCCTATGAAATGCCTCACGCTGCTTAAAATGCAGCCTGCAGCGCATGAAATTTCACTGATTTTTCGTTTGACTAAGCACGCGCACGAGGGGCATAATATAATTACATTAGTAGTCATCCTGCGCCGACTGAAGCCCCAAGTGTCCTAAGGGACACTTTGTGTTTTTGTGGCCATAGCTGTTGTCGCTTGGATAAGCAACTCTTTTTTTTAATGTGTGCAATTAAATTCAGCGGAGAAACATTAGTAAATGCTTCGATATGCCTGTCTAGCGCTCTGTGTTTTAATCTGTTCACCTGTGTTGGCCGGTGAGATACATAAGGCAGCCGCGCGGGGTGACCTGGCCAGAGTGCAGGAATTGGTAAATGCCGACCCCGCGTTGGTCAATTCGCAGGACATATCCGGCGCAACCCCGCTTCACTGGGCGGTAGATCGCAACCAGCGCACAATGGCGGACCTGTTGATAGCGCTCGGAGCAAATATTAATGCAAAGAAGAAGAATGGTGTTACACCAACACACATCGCAGCAGGTGAAGGACGCATCGAAATCCTTGAACTTCTCCTCTCGCGCAATGCAGATGTCAATGTAAAAGACAACTACGGCCGAACCCCTATATCTATTGCTCGTTATCGCAAAAAAGCAGGCGCCGTAAGGATTCTTCTCGCCCATGCAGAGCCGGGGACTGCCGCAGTCAGAGAAAATGAGACATCCTGCAAGTCGGTAAGTTATTCAAGGGCGTTTGTGCGCGGGCATGCCGTCAATGTTATCTACATCAATATGGACGATCCATCAGTGCATATCAGTGCAGCCATTGCAAAAAACGGGGTCGGCAGAGGTGAATCGTTCAGATCATTCATGCACCGTCTGAAGCCTACGGCAGCCATCAACGGCACGTTCTTCTGCAACCGCAGTCTGAAACCAATAGGCGATATAGTGATCGGCGGCAATACGGCGCATTTTGGCGGGATGGGCACGGGGCTTTGCATCACATCGGATAACAAAGTGACGTTTGTCCCCACAATACGTAATCGCCATACCGACTGGAGCAGGTTTGAAACCGTCATGGCGTGCGGCCCGCGTCTTCTCACTGACGGAAACATTACACTCGACCCATACGGCGAAGGTTTCAGGGACTCGCACGTTCTGGGAAGCGCGCGAAGGACGGCTGTCGGCCTCACCGGCAAAAACAGACTCATATTCGTGAGCACATCCTCTGCATGCTCACTGTATACGCTGGCATCCATCATGAGCGATCTTGGCTGCACGGACGCGCTTAACTTTGACGGCGGGTCGTCATCGGCAATGCACTACCGTGGAAAAAACATATCATCTCCTAGTAGATCACTCACGAACGTGCTGTATGTCTACGAGCATGGCCGGAACACCGCATCCAAATAGCTCGCACTCCAATCGCAACAAAGTTTCCTTGCTAACGATTAAATGTGAACGCTTACTTAAGCTTATAGGTTATTTTCATTAAATAAGAAATCCGGCTAAGATATCTGTTGACGAATGGCAGTACGAATGGTAGGATATAATCGTTAGTGGAATAACAATTCCCATTGTGTGGAAAATTGGAGGCAATGGTGCCCAAAGCAGTCATTCTGAGATTCGAAAGCTATCTGACATACCTTGGACAACTTAAAAGCGAAGGGAAAAAGACGGCAACGAGCGAAGAACTGGCGAGGCTTTTTGGAATATCCAGTTCAAGAGTCAGGCAGGACCTGGTGGCGCTCGGCGCGGTCGGCAGGCCCAGGTCAGGCTATGATATCGAAACGCTGGAACGCACGATAATCGCGGCTCTGGATGTCGACAACGTCAAAAAGATCGCACTGGTCGGGTTCGGTAACCTGGGACGCGCGTTGGCGGGCAGCGAAGTGTGGAGCCAGGGCGGCTTCCAGCTAAAAGCAATTTTTGATGTGAACCCTGAAGTCATAGGGACTGAAGCCCATGGCATTAAGGTCCGCAATATAACTGAGCTATTCGGCGTAATTAAGAGTGAGATGATTGAAGCAGCATGTATTACAGTGCCTGCTTCGGCTGCGCAGAGCGCGGCCAATCTGCTCGTGACGGCAGGCATCAGAGGCATATGGAACTTCTCGCCTATCGAGATTGACGTGCCGTCGGATGTGATTGTCGAAAACATGCGCCTGGAACAGGGGCTTATGACGCTCTCATTTCGCATGAGAACGATGAAAAAGTAGGTAATAGGCAACAGGGCAACAGTCTTGTTGCCTATTATCTGTTGTCTATTGTCTGAATTATTACGGGGGTAGTATAGTGGCACAAGCAGTCACGCATGAAAAACCAAAAAGCGCTGACAGAAGCTTTCAGCGCGTGCTCGATATCATCGAGGAATGCGGCACAAAAGAATCCTCGCTGATACCGATCCTGCAGAAGGTTCAGGATGAATACCGATACCTGCCTGAGGAAATTCTGGCCTTTATCGCAACAGCGTTGGATGTGCCGCCGGCGACAGTCTTCGGCGTAGCTACATTTTATGCGCAGTTTTCGCTGGAGCCGAAGGGCAAGTATTTGATTAGAGTCTGCGATGGAACAGCTTGCCATGTGCGCGGCAACAAGACCATCATTGACGCCATCCGAAACAAAATCGGCCTTAAAGATGGCCAGAGAACGACCAAGGATATGCGCTATACACTTGAGACAGTGAGCTGCCTCGGCGCATGCGGGCTTGCGCCCGCCGTGGTCATTAACGATAAAATTTACGGCCACATGACCCCCGATAAGGTTGTCGCCGCGATTGATGAATTGGAGAAGGAGGCAGCCCGTTGAGCACAATAGGAATTATCAGTTCTCCACAGGACCTTACCAAGATCAAAGCCGATGTTCAGGCCGCAATTGCCGCGGAGAAGATCAGGCTGACACTCTGCTGCGGCAACGGCTGCGTTGCAAGCGGCGCTCGTGAAGTGTTTGAAGCTCTTAATGCAGAGCTTGAACGCAAGAACGTGCCTCTAAAGATCGATATTCTCGAAGAAAAGAAAGATGGTGTGCGCCTTTCTGCAAGCGGCTGTCAGGGACTCTGTCAGCACGGTCCGATCCTTAAAATCGAGCCTTACAATTACCTATACATGAAACTCAAGCCCGAAGACGCGGCTGAGATAGTCGAAGAGACAGTCCTCAATGGCCGCGTAATCGACAGGCTCCTTCTCAAGGATGACGCGACCGGCAAGAGCTATAAGACCCGGGAAGATATCCCGTTCTATAAGCACCAGACCAACATTCTCCTTTCCGACTGCGGCACCATCGACCCGAAAGATATTCGCCAGTATATAGCCCGGGACGGCTACAAGGCTGCAAGTGAAGTTATCTTCTCGATGACTCCTGAAGACGTCTGCCGAGAAGTGCTGGACTCCGGCTTGAGAGGACGCGGCGGCGCAGGATTCCCGACCGGTCGCAAGTGGACTCTCACTGCAGCCGTTCAGGGTGAAAAGAAATATGTTGTCTGCAACGGTGACGAGGGCGACCCCGGCGCATTCATGGACGGCGCTGTGATGGAAGGCAATCCCCATGCGATACTCGAAGGAATGCTGATCGCGGGTTACGCCATAGGGGCGGATGAAGGCTATATCTATGTTCGAGCCGAGTATCCCCTCGCAATTAAGAGCCTGAGGCGAGCGATCGAGCAAGCTACCGAGGCGGGAATACTGGGCAAGAACGTGATGGGAAGCCCCTTCTCATTCGACATTCATATCAAAGAGGGCGCCGGAGCATTCGTCTGCGGCGAGGAGACCGCTCTGATCGCCTCGATTGAGGGTCAAAGAGGTATGCCAAGGCCCAAGCCGCCGTTCCCGGCACAGTCGGGTCTGTGGGGAAAGCCTACGGTTATCAATAATGTTGAGACCTATGCCAACGTCTCAAAAATCATCCTCCATGGAGCGGAGTGGTTCAGAAGTTTCGGAGTTGAGAAGTCTCCGGGGACCAAGACGTTCTCCATTACGGGCGAGGTCACCAATACGGGTCTTATCGAGGTTCCGCTCGGAACAACTATCAGGCAGGTCGTGTATGATATCGGCGGCGGTATCCGCACACCCGGCCACGAGTTCAAGGCCGTGCAGATCGGCGGACCGTCCGGCGCATGCCTGACCAAGGAGCACCTCGATCTGCCGCTGGATTATGACAGTCTCCGCGCGGCGGGAGCAATGGTCGGCAGCGGCGGACTTGTAATCCTCGACGAGGGCACATGCATGGTGGAGGTCGCGCGTTACTTCATGACCTTTACCCAGAGCGAGTCGTGCGGAAAGTGCGTCCTGTGTCGCGAGGGAACCAAGCGGATGCTCGAGATCCTTAAAAAGATCGTCAGAGGCGAAGGCACACTTGAAGATATCGACTTGCTTGAAGAGCTTGCGCTTACAGTCAGGGACGGCGCGCTTTGCGGACTCGGTAAAACGGCTCCGAACCCGGTCCTTTCGACCCTGAAGCACTTCCGTGACGAATATATCGCCCACGTGGTGGACAAGGTCTGCCCGGCGGGTCAATGCCATGCATTCAAGACATACACGATCACAACCGAAAAATGCAAGGGCTGCGGGCTGTGCGCAAAGAAGTGCCCGGTCGGCGCGATATCCGGCGAGATCAAGAGCCCATTCGTGATCGACGCGGCAAAGTGCATCAAGTGCGGCGTGTGCGCGGATGTGTGCAAATTCGGAGCGGTAACTTTGTAGGTGTTAGGTATTAGGTGTTGGGTATTAGTAGCTGTTCGCCAACACCTATCACCCATCACCTAACACCCAAAGTGAGGGATTAGATAATGGATAAAAATTATATAACAGTTGATGGAACCAGGGTCGAACTGACCGGTGAAAAGAACCTGCTTGAAGTAATACGCAAAGCGGGAATCGATCTGCCGACATTTTGCTACCACTCTGAGCTGTCGGTATACGGCGCGTGCAGGATGTGCATCTGCGAGATAGAAGGCAGAGGGCTTCAGCCCACCTGCTCCACCCCGCCTGAGCCGGGTATGGTAGTTCGTACAAACACTGTAAGGACAATGCGCATCCGCAAGATGGCGCTCGAGCTGCTGCTGGCTAACCATCACGGCAACTGCCAGACGTGCGACAAGAACACCAACTGCCGTCTGCAGTCGCTGGCCGAGAGGCTGGGTGTCAAGGACGTGCGCTTCCCCACAAGTTCCAAAATGGAGCCTGTGGACATGTCCAACAAATCGCTGGTCAGAGACCCCAATAAGTGCATTCTCTGCGGAGACTGTGTAAGAATGTGCAAGGAAGTGCAGGGGATCGGTGTTCTGGACTTTGTGGGACGCGGATCGTCTGTGAAGGTCAGCCCGGCGTTCGGTAAGTGCCTCAATGAGGTCGAGTGCGTTTACTGCGGCCAGTGCTCAACTGTTTGCCCGACAGGCGCTCTGACTGTAAAGAGCGAAGTGGACAAGGTCTGGAAAGCTATCTATGACCCCGACAAGGTCGTGGTCGTGCAGATTGCGCCTGCGGTAAGGACTGCTGTCGGCGAAGCGTTCGGCGTGTTGGACGGCGAACTTGCCATGGGAAAGACTTCCGCCGCGCTGCGCAAGGTCGGCTTTTCGCGCATATACGACACATCATTTGCAGCGGACCTTACCACTATGGAAGAAGGCACCGAGTTTTTGAAGAGGCTCGAAACAGGAGAGAAGCTGCCGCAGTTCACAAGCTGCTGCCCGGCATGGGTGAAGTTTGTTGAGCAGTTCTATCCTGAGTTTGTAGGCAATTTGTCAAGCTGCAAGAGCCCACAGCAGATGTTCGGCTCGCTCGCAAAGAAGTATCTGCCGCAGGACCTGGAGGTCAAGCCGGAGAACTTGATAGTCGTCTCCGTGATGCCGTGCACAGCCAAGAAGTTCGAGGCGTCACGGCCTGAGTTCAGCCACGACGGCGTACCCGATGTGGACGTTGTCTTGACCACTCAAGAGATCGTAAAAATGATCAGCCAGGCGGGCATTGTCTTCAGCGAGATTCCGCCGGAGTCTATGGATATGCCGTTCGGGTTCAAGACCGGCGCTGGCATCATCTTTGGAGCCAGCGGCGGCGTGGCCGAAGCTGTTCTGAGACTTGCGACCGCTCAAGAGGGTCAGCCTAATCGGAGTTATGAGTTCTACCAGGTGCGCGGCCTTGACGGAGTGAAAGAGACCGAGGTCAGCATTAATGGTGAGACAGTGCGGTTGGCGGTAGTCAACGGCCTGGCAAACACTCGCGACTTGCTCGAAAAGATCAAGAGCGGCGAGGCGAAGTACGATATAGTCGAAGTGATGAGCTGCCGCGGCGGGTGTATCGGCGGAGCTGGGCAGCCTCTGCCAAATGATATGGATGCTCGTGAGCGGCGCAAGAATGCGCTGTATGACTGCGACCGCGTCCAGACATTGCATAATGCAAAGGACAACCCGTTTGTGCAGGAAGCATATCGCAACTGGCTGAAAGAGCCTAACAGCACTGCGGCGCATCATCTGCTGCACACTCAGTATAAGCACCGCAAACGGCTCACCGGTGAGGTTATTGACGTGCAGGAAGGCGGCGCGGCTGATAAAGTTAGCGTGAGCGTCTGCATAGGCACATGCTGCTACGCAAACGGTTCATACGACACCATGCGCAAGCTTATGGACCTGGCTGAAAAGAAGGGCATAAGCGATAAGATAGACTTCAAGGCCAGCTTCTGCTTTGAGAACTGCGATAAGGGCCCGAATGTGGAAGTCAACGGCAAGGTGCATGGGCATGTTACGCCGGATAAGGTGGAAGACTTCGTTGAGAAGATAATCGTGCCTGCTATAGATGGCACTGTGGCGAAAGTCTAAGCAATTTACGCTTAGTAAATTGCACGATTGCTTGTGGTTTTTGTGGCGCAAAAACTATAGCGTTGTGCAAGCGACTTACCGTGAATCACTTAGCACAGTTTTTGCTGTGTCTTGTTTTGGGCCGGGGAGAGATTTCCCCGGCCCATCTTCATGTTTGGCTACTTGTAATTACAGGGTAATCTTAAAGGCGGGGTAATCAATCAAACCAGGAATGACTTCCAATGACTGTGATTACAAGAAATGTGCGGCGGCGGGCGTGCCATTCTATTTCAAGCAGGTGACTTGCAATGACTGTGAGTACAAGAAAGGCCATCTTCGGCATAGCATTTTCCCTGGTATTGATTGGCGCGGTAGTTCCGGCAGCGTATTGGTATATAGCGCAGGCGATTGACCGATCTCTGGGCTTGGAACATCTGAGCGACAGTCCTGTTTTGTTTATATTGGCGGCGTTTTCATTCCTGGCAGGCTTGTTCTGGGTCTTATGGGCATATACATATCTGTTGTTTGTGGGCAAGGGACTGCCGCTGGAAGCATTCGGAACAGCGCTTCACCCAACCCAAGTCCTGGTGACAACCGGCCCGTATGCTTATACCAGAAATCCAAGTATAATCGGGCTGATTTTTCTGCTGCTTGGTGTGGGGCTTCTTCAGAGGTCTATATCGGGTTTGGTCATGCTGCCGGCGGCAGTAGCGATCATAATACCATATTTGATAATTTTCGAGGAAAGAGCGCTTGCAGCAAGGTTCGGCGATGAATATGCCCATTACAGGAACGCCGTTCCCCTACTATTCCCCCGGTTTATCCCATACGCCAAAGCCCAAATATAAAATATAAAATATAAAATACTAAATGTCAGAACTCTCCTTTCCAGGCTTCCGGGCATGGATCGGAGCCGTATTTATCATATACTATGCATCTTATGCCTTCGCGCTTGCAGTCATTTGCCCTGTTGCATCCGACCGGAAGCAGATTCGCCTCTGAGCGAACGTAGTCAGGCATAGTGGCAGTCACGCGTATGACATCCAACCTGACCATACTCGAGCGTATCTGACAGTATTCGTATGTCTGTTTCTTATCGTATTTCTCCATATGACATGCACACTATATCATTACATGCAATCAAGATCAAAGCTGCATAAACATCAAATGTGTATTTGCCCAAAAATGGAGGAAGAGCGGCTGTTAAGCTCGCTCTTCCTTTCACCCTCTCCCTCTTCCTCGATACAAACTTGTCTATTCGTCCGCAAACGGATCGTAATCAACGTCCGCGGCAAAGCTCTCCATATCAGCCGCATCACCATTCGGCAGGACCGCTTCTTCCGGCTGCCCCGTATCTTCTAAGAGGCCGGTGCAACTTGGCAGGCCTTTGAATATCGGTCTGTCCAGCAAAAAGTGACGCTCAGTAAAAAGTCCGCCGTTATCAGAGTTGTGTATGGCCTCATCGAATATAGCCAGCTTTGCGTCAAGGTCGTCAGCAGTGTGGAGCATAACCGCTTCGATGCTCTTGGGCTGCTTGGGCGAGCCCCACTCCTTTTCCCCGTGATGAGAAAGTATCATATGCTGGAGCGCAAGGCTCATTGTCGGATCGAAACCATCGATCTTGTCCGCTGCTTCCTTCACCATCATCGCTCCGCCCACAACATGCCCCACCAGATGCCCCGCGTCAGAAAACTTGATCGAGCTTGACCAGAGATACTCATCTATCTTGCCGATATCGTGCAGAGCTGCGGCAGTCAGCAGCAGCTCACGGTCGGTATTGGGATAGAGGTCGGAAAGAGCGGCGCACGTTCGGACGACGTTGAGCGTGTGTTCAAGAAGTCCGCCAATATATGCATGATGAATCTTTTTTGCGGCGGGAGCCTGCCTGAACTTGACCGCATACTCGCTGTTTGAAAAGAACCCATCGAGCAGGGTGCGTAGTTTGGGATTTGTCACCTGCTCCAAAATGGCTGTAAGCTCAGTCATCATTTTATCGGGGTCGCGTTGTGAACTTCGTAGGAAGTCCGAAGGGTCAATAGCCTCGCCCCAGCGCTGAAAAGACTCTATTACAAGCTGAGGATGGTCATTGTAGCTCTTAACGGCTGCCTGGACCTGTACATAATCATCCTCGCTGATACGCGCAATTTCGGATTCTGTGGCGTCCCATTTGACGCTGTCCACCGTGCCGGTCTTATCAGCAAGGGTCATTTTGAGGAACTGCGAACCGGTGCGTGTGCTTGCAACCGACTTGGTAACTACCAGGAATACTTCTTCGATCCTGGCACCCTCTCGAAGATTTACAACGTAGAGCTTCTTCACAAAAGTATTTTAGCCCCAAGAAAACCGGTTGTCAAGAGAAAACAGACTCAGATATAATACCCAAGCCAATGCCCATGACCATTTCGCAGAGAAAAATCGGAGACGACCTGGTAATGGACTTGCCCGGTTTCTCAAGATCGCCTGAAGCTATATACGCCAAACGCAAACAGGTTGCGCAAGCGATTATGACCGCACGAAAAATCTCTCAGCTAAGATAATTGTGCGAGCGTTTTTTCTGGTCTCTGAGACACTCTTCTCTGGTTATCTCTCTCTCCTGCTTATTGACGAATGAAGATATGCTCGCTCCATGAATTGCGCAGTGTGCCTCGTTACCTTCACATTTGCATGCGCCGCTCATGAGTTCGCACCACTGAGTCCGTGACTCCGGCAGCCAGTATTCACAACGTTCCAAGGCAGCAAACCTCCGATATTTCGGCAGGTTATAACACTCATTGCATAGGCGCAACGATCAATAGTCCAATCGCCGCCACGACCAGCGCAAGTGTTCCCAGCAGGCCGGCATCGAGCGAATATAATCCGCCTGTTAGCCAAGAAGGGCCGGATATGTCGCTTACTACGACCCCGCGTTCGTATGAGCGGCCGGAACAGGGAAGACCGAATATCGGCCCGGATGCCACGTTCCAGCCGAAGTGCAAACCGATAGGAAGCCAGAGTGTTCCCGTATGGAATCTACAAAATGCCAGGATGAGACCAAAGATAAATGCGTTGAGAGTGAACAACGCCGGCATGCTCTTGTGTTTGAACAGGTGAGCGACTGCGAATATGAATGACGATATCGCGATTGCTACTTCCAGTCCCCACGCATTATAGAGCAGATAGAATACGTAACCCCGAAAAATGATCTCTTCAAAAATTGCCGCGCTCATAAAGTCGATCAAACCGCCCAAAAACAGTGGCAGGCAGGCAATACAGTCATCAGATAATATGGAAGGCCTTACATTGACATATCCAAACAGCAGCCCGATCAGATATTCCAGAACCACACATCCCAGCGCGATACCGGCTCCGTAGGCCAAGTGCGTCAAAGAACCTCCGTCGTATACCAGACCCAGAGACGCAATGGACTGCTTGTCTACAATCATGATGAATGCAAGGGTAATGGCAACGGAAGTGCCCATTGGGATGCATGCTATCAGCACTCCCAACAAGGTGCGAGAGAAAGATGACATTTGAGATTGTGCCACCTGCTCATTCATCTTCCAGTAAAAACGGTGTGACAACTCGAGTGCCAGACCGATACAGAAGAGATAGACTGCAAGTTTCGCGCAGGTTTCAAAAAGCGGCATATCTGGAATACTCCGGGCCGATCAATCTATGCGTGAACTACCATTTTGTATATTCCACACTCCGACCCGCCCATGAAGTATTCTTTTGAGCTAGATATCATGCGAGGTAATCGACGATCACTTAAAGCGCGAAAAACCCCGCCGGAATCCCGACAGGGCAAAATCGCATAGAGAACGTTTGGTCGGGGAGACAGGACTATCGTCCTGGCTAAGCCCCCTTGCAATTCTAATACTGTGGTGATGCAAGTGATCGATCATATCCACTCAATCACCTGTGGCTCACCACAGTGAAAAAGCATCAACACAGATTACCATATAGGTCAAACGTTCTGAGTCTCACCTATCAGTAACCAGCAGGCAGAACAACCAAGAACATTAGCAAGCACTAGTATTTCGAGGTCGGATACAATTCGTCGTCCATCTTCAATACGGTAAATTTCACGCCGGTCAGGAATCCAACATCCATTTGTAATCTGTGCTATTCTGGCACAAAGATTGTCCTGTGTAAGGTGTAGATCAGCTCTTCGCTCCCTTACGCGTTGCCCTACTTGGTTAACTTTTTGCTCTTCAGTTCTAAGACGAGGAAAACCCCGAGGCATAGTATTCTGCCACCTGATTTATCAGCTAGAAAAATAATGGCAGAAAAAAGCGGTTGTGATGCTCCTACATGAGAGCATCTTGTGATATACTGCAATATGCTCTTGCGTAAAACAGTAAGTGCTACTATGGATTGTAAAGCAAGGAGGTGCTCAGTATAGTACATATTGGACTATATATCACATGTTCTTGTCCACAACAGTGTATTCATCAATTGGTTAGATTTCTAGTAAATATATCGTTGACGTTTTGAGTTTTGCATGTTACATTACGAATGCCTGCTAACAGAACGGGGCTACCACATATGGAGGAAGAAAATGGAAGTTGGTAGTTGTGTTAAGAAGTATGCAGTGGTAATCTCCGTAATAACAATCCTCATAGCCACCCTTGGCAATCAGTTACAAGCTTCTCAACTCCCCTGGGAAACCGAAAACAGTGTAAAAAATGCTCTCTCACAACAAGATGGACAAAGCATTGTCTGTGAAGCTACTGTTGCCCGGATTGCAGCTCGCAATAATCCGGATTATTTTGTAATTCAAGATGATTATTCCGGCAATAGACTGGTGGTGCTATGCCACCCGCCTGAAGACCTTTCAGTTGGTAAGGCCGTATATGTTGAAGGCACAATCGGCACACTTACAGCCAATGGCGAGCGCTATGTCTATGATCCGACTGTATATGGATACATTAAAGATGGAGAACTTCAACACTGGACTCCATTCTTTGGGTTTGCTCCAACTGATAATAAGCAAGAGCTGACCTTCCCCACCGATCCTATTCCACCATCCGATCCGAGTCTTGCCGACGACGGTCTGGGTATAGCAGGCGAGGTTACGGCCGACACTACTTACAGAATTTCAAAGTTCGATACTGTCGCTTCGCTGCGCGCAACTTCTCCGCCAATACTGACTCCAGTTAAAATAACTTGCAAGCCGGTTACGAATGTAGGCGAGAATTACATATACGTTGGAGATGACAACTCAAGTGCAGTTGTAAGGGTATACACAAACGTAATAGTTAAGCCAACAGACAGAGTAATTGAGTTGACCGGCACGGTACACACCGAAAACGGCGCACTTGTCATCTATGCAGATAGTGGTCCCGATCCATATTTCGATCCTCAGGGTTCAAATGGAAGTGTTTCCGTAGCCAGCACCGGCACTGTAGCATATGCAGGCACTCTGAATGATGCGAATGATACGACAAATGCAGGTGGCATTAGTGTTATGAGCACCAGTTCAACACCCGTTGACGGTGATTGGGTCTATCTGACCGGGCAAATCGTCACCTATATGGGACGGTACTACTCGTATAATCAATCCACCTGGATTGATGTCTTCAATATCCAAGGCCTCGACTGCTTGCCAGGAATTCGTGTGTGGAGAACTTCATCATCCGGCTTATCTAGTATATGTGCAATTGTAGATGTCATGGCACAGGTAAATACTATGGACGGCCAGAGGATACTTGGCCTGTACAACACGAGTGATGACAGCAGTTCCATTGAATGTAAAAATCTTGACCAGACAGGCACTGTGAACATTTCTCCTCTCGGCATGAATAATCGTGCCCTCGGCGGCAGTCCACTAGGCAGTAATCCCGGCATTTCGAACGCATACGGACCCTATAACATTGGCAGTTATGTTACTGTTTGGGGCAAGGTGCTTGAGATCGGCGACAACTATTATCTTGACCAAAGCAATACTACACCTTACATGCGCATTGATGATGGGTCAAACCTGGCTACAGGCAATTCTTCATATGGCACATATGGCGAAAAGGGTGTTACAGTTTTTGCAGATACAGGTTATGGAATAAG
The DNA here is from genome assembly GCA_039679645.1 of Armatimonadota bacterium. Classification (NCBI taxonomy): domain Bacteria; kingdom Bacillati; phylum Armatimonadota; species Armatimonadota bacterium. The sequence goes on along the minus strand of JBDKUO010000066.1, from coordinate 75,017 downwards.
CACCGGTGACTGCGTATCAATCACTGGAGTGTGTTCGGTATGGAAACCCGAGAATTCCTCAACCTCGTATCCCTGCATTTGGTCATCGGATTCACCGGTCTCTTCGTATGCGATGTCGGCAATAACAGATGCAGGAACCGGAACAATATCAGGCAATGTAAAGCTGTACGATATGCCGGAGAGCCAAGCAATCGTTACGGTATATTGTTCCGACGGGCAGATACAAAAACTCGCCATCACACGCCAGTCCGATAATTCGGGAAGTAATAGTTATTCGTTTACTGTGACTAAATATTCCGAGTATCCCAAATATATGGTCTCAGCGGAGTGTGATGGTTACAAGACTCGGACCTACACGAATATCGAGCCTGACACCACTCGGAATCTGTATCTGACCAAACTCAGAAAGATATACTTAAGGGCAAACAGCACATCTATTGTAGGATGCTCCGGAACCACAAATGTCACGGCAACTGTGGTAGATTCCGGCCATAACCCGGTTGCAGGAGTGCAGGTCAGGTTCAGAACAGATAAAGGATCGTTCTCAGACAGCTCTGTAATTCATGAGTCTCCGTCTGCTGCAACGGATTCAAGCGGACAAGTCACTGTGCCATTCTATAGTGTGGCCTCAGAGTATGGAGATGCTACTGTTGAAGCCACCGATGATAGCGCCCCTTTAACCGGAGATGTGCTCACAGATGACACCTACAAATACGATTGGGAACAAGTAAGCAATCAATACGGTCAACCAATATATATAACGATCAACCAGCCGAGCGCCAGTCTTGAGCTTACGGCTGACCCGACGGCGATCAGTCCATGTGGCGGCGATATGTCAGAAATAACAGCAACGTTGAAAGCTTGTGGAGACAACGGACTCGATGGGATAGATGTTAGGTTCTACACTGATAAAGGTGTTTTTAGTGAGACCGGAACTACAGAGGCAACTGTCAGAACCAGTAATGGTGGTATTGCGACCGTCCACCTCGATGCATCTTCTGCTAGTTTAGGAAAAGTAACAATTAATGCATATGCCATGGATAATCCACAGAAAAATGCCACAGTTTATGTGTCAATAATAAATGATATCCTTAGGTTGACTGCCGATCCATACTCTGTCTTGCCGACTGACAGCAACTCCACAATAACTGCAAAGTTAATAAAGCCGGACGGCACACCTATTGAAGGAACAAGTATTTCGTTTACTAAAACTGCCGGGAATTTGAGTGTTACCACCGGCACAACAAATTCAAATGGAGAGGTAACTACAACTCTAAGCGGTGTCTCCCAGGGCAGTTTCGCTGTTGTCGAGGCTACCACAACGAATAGATGTGCAGGTACGTTTGCGCAGCGCTGCCAGGTTGACTTCCTGCTGTCCGAAGCCGATGACTGGCCGATGTTCATGCACGATACAAGGCATCAAGGATATGCATTAACAGGAGATAGTTGTTCCATCACCAGTTTTGGCAGCCCCGTGTGGACCAAACCTATTGACACAGCAACAAGCTCTGTCGCACGGAGTGACTGGGCTACTTCTGGCCATCCCAATCCGGGGATGTCGTCGTTTTTCATATGGGATACATATGTTTTCGAACATCCATATATCGATTCCAGCCCGGTGCAAGCAGCAGGCTGTCCTGTTATCGTCGGCGCATGGTTTGGAGGCACAGATAGTTACCTTAGTGGATCGTGTGGGTATATTGCAGCGTTCAATACCACCACAGGCGATCTACAATGGGACTATCCGGCAGGCGCATACAGTAATGCCATTCTCAGACTGTCTGGAGGTATCGCATCGACACCCGCGGTGGCGACAGTGGGCGATCAGAAGTATGTATACTTCGGCTGCATGGACGGCAATGTCTATTGCTTAAATGCAATTACCGGAGCATATGTATGGAGTCATCAAACCACAAGGCGCGATGGTACAACAGCAGCCAGGATTATTCAATCGCCTGTAGTTTGCAATGGCGTAGTCTACATAGGCAACGAGAGCGCAAAAGTATATGCGCTTAATGCCAGTAATGGAAACGAGGTTTGGACTTCACCATTCGAGATACCGACTTCTGAACTCATTTACTACGACACAGACGACATTTATGACATAACCGGGGTCAGCAGCATAGCTGTTGCCAATATAGGAGGTGCAGATCGATTATACTTCGGCAGTGATGCTGGTTATCTCTACTGCGTTGATGCATCTACAAAGACTCAGGTCTGGTCATACAGGCCGGACAGGTATGGCTGCATAGAATCTTCTCCGACCATCTATGCGGGCAATGTATATTTTGGAATTACATTCTACACAGGGAAAAACTTATATGCCGCAAATGCTTCTACCGGGGAACCGGTATGGTCTGTAGGCCTTGACGGTGGTTATGGTGAAGAAGTGAGAGCGACATGTGCAGCAATGGACAACGGCATATTTGTAGGTGAAGATACGGGCAACTATTTTTACCGTGTCAACGCCCAGACAGGCGCGAAAGAGCCGATGAATTTGAATAACCCGCTTGATGCGTATTATGGCAATTACTTTGTAGGTTCAGCAGCTTTCACATCGGCGGGTTACGGTATTGTCGGGAATGACAACGGCAAACTGTATGCAATAGATAAAGATGATATGAATAAGTTGGCGGAATGCAATACAGCTCAAAACAATACGTCCACGAACAGTTTTGTGTGCTCATCACCAGCTATTTCTTATGCTGCAGAATCCGGCTATAAGTGGATATATGTTGTCTCCAGGGCTGGGAATGGCAGAGGTACATTATATGCATTCAAGCAAGCAAAAAATTGATGAAAGGAACCAGTAAGCAATGAAAATCAAACATTATAGATGGCTATCTGCATTGTTTTTGCTATTTGTTTTTGCTGCTGCTGTTCATGCTGACACACCTCTTGTTAGTGGTAAGGTAGTGATAGAAGGTGACGTTACACGATATATCTACACTGTGACGAACACCTTGACAACAAGCAAATATATCTGTGGGTTTGGGGACATGATTCTACCAGATGGAACTCTGTCAGTAGGCCATAGCGAACCAACCGGTTGGGGTTTTTGGTATGATAAGGCAGAAAATACAGCTTGGGCTGAATTTTTCTGGGATACGTACACATATACAAGAGACTTATCAATAAAACCAGGCGAATCGGCAGTATTTGAAATATATACATCCGTGCCAGTAGTCACACAATGGATAACAAGCTGGACAGTTGCCATTGAGCCTGTAGAAGGTCGCACCTATACATATGGTGATGGCACACCCTTGCCAGTACCTGCACCTGTTCCCGAACCATCTTCTATCCTCGCACTACTTACTGGCTTAACCAGCCTTGGCGGATTCGCATTGAAACGAAGAACGCGTTAGCAGCTGAAATAAGTGGAGGTCGGAGCCATTGTGCTCTGGCCTCCTGATTTTTCTTACTGCAGTCCCCCACCCATCAAAAAATCGCCTACATCACAATTGCCTGCGCAAGAGCCTGCGCAAGCTGTTCGCGCCAGACCTTACTCTTCTGCAGATCGGAGTCGTGTTTGTTAGACACAAACCCGACTTCCAGTAAAACCGCAGGCATATGCCTGCAAGTTCCACGCAGCACAGCCAGCTTAGAATGCTGAGACTTGCTGTCTATCTTTACGCCGCGACTTTCAAGCCCCTCCTGCATGCAGGCAGCAAGCATCTCACGCCCGACGCCGATGGAGCTGTTTTTGAAGTCTCCCACAGGCACATAGAAGCATTCTGCCCCATCAGCCTTGTTATCACTCGAGGCGTTGCAGTGAATCGCTACAAACAGGTCACAACCCGCATTTACAGCGATAGCGGCGCGAGTCTCCAAAGCGACTTTCTTATCACCCGTGCGCGTGAACACAGTCTCAACACCATGCTCACGCAGATGGTGCCCCAGTCTACCGGCGAACTCAAGCACCCAGGCATCCTCTGCAATGCCGTTGCCACTCGTGCCGTTGTCCTGCCCGCCATGTCCGGCATCAATGCAGACCTTTCGCGGTTTCATTAGTTTGCCCCCGTAGTTGTTCCTGTAGCGGGAGTGCTTGTAGTGCCGCTCGTAGTCGAGTGCTTGAACCTACCGGCTAGATTCTCCGCGTCGACAATAGCGTCAATGGAATCGGAAGCAAACCGTAGTATCAGGTCGTCAGGAAGATCGATGTTAAATGCACCTTCACCGGTTACAATCGCGATCTTTATAAGAGACATTACGGACTGCTTTTTGTTTGCGCCGGGCAGACCGGGTGTCTCATAGGTCTTGACCAGATCACGGATAGGCTCTATCAGACCGAGGAGCAGGCGCATGGTCACGAGTGACTTAACGATATTGGCGGCTTTAGAGAAGATAGAAAACATAGTAATAACCTTTCCCGAATGTGCTTTCGGAAAAGGTTATAGATCACATGATGAGAAGTTGGCAAGGGGATTAGTGTATAGCCTTTTGCAAAAGTATAAACACCAACGCTATCACGCCGCCGGTAAAAGCCGATATGATTGCCTGCTGCAGAAATACGCCGGGCGCATCGATACGTTTCCATATACGATCAAGTGTCTGTTTTATGCCCCCTATTTCTTCTTTTATATTTGAGATTGCCTCATCTTCACGGATGCACTTCTCCGGCACATGCCCGTTGAGGCGAGTTTCTATTGCAGTCACGCGCCCATTCAGTTCGGCAATCTTAATTTCATCTGCCTGAGTCACTTTTCGCTACCCCCTAGTCTCAATCTTGCTACGGGTGTGCTGCAAATTGTTGTAGTATCTAATAGCCATCTTGAGCTTCTTTCGCTGAGCTTTATTCAGAGAGTGTATAAATGCTTTGCGCAGGTCCGGCTTTGTCTCTGCCTGCACTTCTGCAGTCGGATCATATTCTTGCGGTTTACCCGACCCCAAGCCATACAGAGGATCATTCATTTTGAAGCTCTGCTCGATCCCCCTGTCTGTTCCACCCAGCTTGAAATACTGTTTGTAGAACTTCCGTGCGGACTTAATATCGCCCCAACGCAGAGCACGTTTGTAATTCCACAGTGCGGTAGACTTGGGATTGTCATTGCCGCCTCTATCCCCACCCTTGCCGTGCTTCTTCAGAAAGCCAGTTTTCTCTCCCAGAATGTCATAGTATGCCGACTGTTCAGGGTCAGAGACGTCCGCAAAGTAGCGTTCGGCATTCTCACGCGTCGGTCTGCTCGGCTTGCCCGTGAGCTTGCGGTATTCGTCACCAAGTGAGACTGAATCAGCCAGATATTCCCCACGGTCCTTGTAGGACTGTGGATTGAAAATATCAGGATAGAGCTTTTCCTTTGTGCTCAATTCCGTATATGTCTTGACCCAAGGGTTTATCGCCTGAGCCATCTTGTTGACCGGCTTCTTAGCATCATCGGAAAAAATCTCCATAATGGACTTGTCTCCATTGAGATACGCCTGTATGTCGCTTGGAGCAGTGTCTGCACCGAACCACTCGGTGAAGTCATTCACAGCGCCCAGGCGAGAGAGATATAAGATATCGCCGGTCTTGGCGTCACGTCCGAAGATCAGATGAGGCTTTGACTTTATATCATCGGGCAATTCATCTTCTTCTTTGCTGAAATGCAGATAGTTCCAGGCAGACAGGATAGACCACAGCGCGCTTGCCAGAATGCCGAACTTGGCCAGGCGCAGCGCAGTAAATACAGCCTTGGTAAACCCTGCGCGAGCTTTTGCGCCAGGCGCGTCTTCCAGCGTGTTTCTGAACATCCGCACAGTCCGCCCAAAGTTGACCTCCTGCCAACTCCAGAACGGAGCCACATACTTCCGAATACTTCTGCCAAGTTGTGATATCTCATCATACGCACCAAGCAGTTCATTCGACAGCTTATATGCCTTATCACGCGGGTCATGAAGCCCCTCTACTTCCGTGCGCTTACTGCCGCCGTGGTTCTTCAACGTGCCGTTATTGACTTCATCCAGGTATTCGAGATAAGCGGCATACCTCAACAGCGATTCGCGAAAGTCAGTCGCGAGTCTTGCCGTTCGCCAATACTTCAGGAACAGCTCTTTTGGAATGCCCAACACTCCAGCATTCTTGTTCAGCAATTTGGAGAAGATGGCCAAGTCGTTTAGCTCACCCATCTCCTGAGCCTGCAAAAGACCCTGCTCACCCCCACGGTCCATCCAATCCTTGAGTGTCCCTTGCGGGAGTCGAGAGGTTCGATACATCTGGTATAGCTCCCGTGCAGATTGCGGCACATACTTAAGTATGCCGGGGTTCATCATTATGACAGGTTCAATATCACCACTGAGGTTACGCAGGTTGTATTTGATAGCTCTTTCCGGGTTGAGTAATTGATATTGTTTCCACAGGTTCAGGGGCTTACCTGCCACAAAATCAAGAACCGGATCATCAGTGCGTGTACGCGGCAGATTCTCCAGGGTAGCTGTTATGCCCTCCGGCAATACCCACTCACGCCGCTTGCCGCCCAAAACCAATACATTGCGCAACTTGTCTAGCGGAACATCGCCCAATTCCATAACGCCTTCAAAGATTTTCCCGGCCAGTTGTTCAGAACTGCTCTCTGTCTGATAGAACACATTTCCCCTATCGGGCTGGAAGATAGCATAGCCTTGGCCACCAGGCGCAGGAACTTCGGAGACCAGGTCGCGCCAATCCAGGTATTCATCACCCAAGGCTGCTTTAATGTATTGCTTCTTCTCACGTATGCCGTGAAAGAACATCGCAGCTTTACCCGATCCGGGTTCACCGCCGTGTTCCTGAAGCAGATAATTCATATATTGCATCAGTCTATTGTGTGCCCACTCAGGCAATTCTATGCGATCAGCAGGAGTCCAATCTTCACCCATCACAGACTTGATTGAGCGGTTGTGCAGGTAATTATCGACCAGTTCGTTAAGCAAGTCCTCATACTCACCTGCCCGACCGGCAGGAAGGTCATCATTGAGCGCCATCTTTTGCAGTCCGTCTATGGCAGCCGACTGCTTCCAGTTCAGCATTCGGCGCATAGCCTCTTCTGCAGTGTATTTATGGCCGCTTGTGTTGTCCTCAGATTCCGTCAGCTCTTTGGCGACATCTTCAAAATGAGGCAGTATGGCCGAAACGTTCCGGTGAGCAGCTTCCAGCTTCAGGTCTTCCTTTATATCATAGTTATCTTGAATCCGCTTCAGAGCCTTGGCTATCTGAGTATCGTATAGCATCTGGGAAAGGACTTCCCATTCCGACTGTACATAGTTATAACTGATATCCAGGTTGCTACCTTTGCGAGCCTTGAGAAACCCACGGCCTTTCTTCACTCCGACGCGCTTACCAGTGCCCATCGTTCCAGCGTATTTCAGGTTCATCTTGTCGAGAACCATATGCCGGAAGTAGTCCTGCCGCTTGAGGTTTTTCGACGGATCATAGCCAACGGCTTTATTAGCGGCTATGTAACCCTGTGTGACTTGCTCCAGCACGCTACGTCTGACCGAAAGCGCATCCTCAATCTTGCTGTTCCCGTTAATGGCTTCATCCACTCGTTTAAGCTCAGCGTCAGCAGTATCAGCATCCCAGCCTCCAGGCAATTGCATGCCTTCAGCTGCCGTTTCAGCGAAATCAGCCAGGACGATCCGGCGATTGAACAGGTCGAACGCAGCAGGATCATATTCAAGATCGATCAGGATTCCGTGGATAAGTCTAACAGCTTCAGAGTTTTGCACGCTCTTTTGATGACCAAGCACACGCAGCGCTTCATTCGCCTCAGCATAGAAGCCGGTTCGCGGGATATCTTTGTATGTCCTGGTAGCAAGTGCAGGTAATCCGTGGAAACATTCTACAATCTTGCTCAGGAAACCCTTGGAGGTTATAGGCTTGCTATTCTCTTTCCAGTTAGATTCCAGGTCGGGGTTATCAAACTCGAAAGACCCTTCAGTCTTGCTTTCAGGTGATTGAGCAGTGCTGCCATTAATGTATTTGACCGACAATGACGGAGTAGGCAAATCCACTTCCGACACTCGGGAGTTGACACGAGACGCTATATCTGTGCTGATAGACTTCGGCAATTCCACCACCGGGTATTTATCCAATAGATTAGCCATTGCGTCAGCGGACGGCACAAACAAACGCTTGTCATATACACCAACGGATACAATGCCCATATCAGTCAACCGACTCTGTGTCGCAGAATCAGTGACCAGACCGCCATTATACTTGATCTCGATTCCAGGTGAACCACGGAAGATTCCCTGCACAAGACTGAGCTTGCCTGCCAGATGGATAGTATCATTGGCATTCATCGACAATGCACCGTTGTAGACTGATCCCGGATCACCGGCATCAGCCTGAGTGACTACCCCCAGTTCCCGAAGTGTCTGCATTACATTGTCACCGGTAAGCATAGTACCGACAATCCGTTCGCCGCCGTCGAGTGGAACCCTCACGATGGTTTTTGCATTGCCGAGTCTATCATATATAGGCAGAGTCAAACCTGCAATAATGTGATACGGTTCCTGCCGGGTCGCAGGCATTTCATCAAGTTGTTTTTGCCACAGCTCCTCTGCTTTATCTTGCTTAACAGGTGACCAGTTCTCTACATAAGCCTTTACACTCAAAACGCGGGAACGGCCATTCGGCCCACGAACCAGATACTTACGCTGTGTCTCCGTAGTCCCAGGCACTGGGACATCGAGCCAATAGCACATCCCCACGCGGCCCTTGGTGTTAACTCGCCAAGATGCTTGACCGTTTGCAAGAAGGTCTCGCCACTCTCTCTGACATTCGGCAAACGACACACGCTTGTTTTTGACGGTAGCGTTCAGGTGATAGTATTTGGTCTGTGCGCCGCTGGTGGGATCAGTGCGTATGACCTGCTCAGATACTTTCTTGATCTTCTCAGCCTTAATGTCTTGGACCGTCTGGTCATATGTTCCGGCCAACTTTGCCGCATTTATCTGATCTACAAACGACATCTCAAACGCTCTATATAAGTCATTCTGCTCGTTGACCGGCAGAACCATCATACGGTTAAAGAACTGCTTGAGTAGCCCTGTCGGGGACGTAGGCCACTTCTCCGGGTTATCGCTAATCCCCATCTTCTTAAGTGTATCATTCGGCAATGAGGCAAGCGCAGCACGAGCGGCCATCATACCTTCGCGACTGTTGAAGTCATACTTGGCAAGTTCCCCCGCGCCAGCCGACGACCTGTCACCACGCTGCAGAGCGCCGAGCATAGAGAGTTTGGAAGCCAGGGACGAGAGGAACCGCTTATACCCCGCAATATCCACGCCCATAAGCAATATCTCAGGGCCGATGACCTCATCCGATCTATGTGTCCGGCCGAATCCCTGCAGTGTGCCTTTAGTCTGCCATCCAATATCGAAGACGATGTGTAACCTCTGCTTTTGATTCTTCATCTTGCGGCCCGCATGAAGGTCGATACCCTGCTCACCTGCGCGGGTATATATGGCAATCTTGCGCTTGCCTTCTTGGAAGTCTTTAAGTTCCTGGTTGCGGTTCGTCTGTGAATGATGTTCCAGGTTCAAAGCGCCGGTCTTGCGGTTACGGATAAGCCTTTGACTACGCCCAGATATTTCCGCCACATTGTCAGCACCGAAGTAGTCTATAATCATATCCAGAGGATTGCCCGGCACGCTCAGTGAGTCGAGTCCGCCAAGTAACTGCTTACGCAACCGTATTTTCTCCGGATCAATGACCGGTTCCCACTCTTTCTTACCATACTTGTCCACCGCTGTCGAGCCGTCCGGCTTTTTCCATACTGGCACATTCTCTGTCTTGCCGGTAAGCGGATCAGTCATAGGCTGAGTGAGTTGAACTGGGAATCCCGATTTAACCAAATTGAAAAGGCTGTCAGAGCTTGCAAAGTCTATATCCTCAAGTTCCTGGCCAGCCTTAAGACCTTCGGACACTTTCTCGATAGTCTCACCCTCGTGAGTGGAATCGATCGATATAACAGGGGCCTTACCCTCTCTCATGGCGTTTTCTATCGTTTCGATAAGGGTGGGCACCTGGAAGCCGGTCAACATAGACTTAAAGAACTTCTGGTGAACTCCCCAATATTGCGACATAAAAGTGCGAGTCTCACGGCTGTCGAGTTTCTTTTCTTTTACAAGGTTTTGAACGAACCCCAATGCCTTTGACCAAGTGTCAGCCGCTTCATTGTATTGCCGGATCATCTCTGGAGTCGGTTTTACTACCAATTCACCATAACTCAATGGCTTGCCATCAGGATGCTCGAACGCCAGCACACGGGAAACATATGTGCCCATCTGCTTCATTTCACGCGCCACAAGCTCCATAGCACCAATACCACCGGCGTCAATCGTGCCGGAGAACTGGTCAAATGTCTTAAAAGCCGTATCCGAACCCCACAAGCCCAAACGCACAGCATAACCCAGGTCGGTTATATCGTCAGCGCTGGTGGCAGTCATATACGTGACGCGGGCATTGGGTAACTTGTTCTGTATATCAATGACCGATTCTCCGATGTGGCTCGACTTTTGCAACGCATTATTCGTTACAGCATTTGCAGCCTTATGAGCTTCATCGAAGATGATAACAGGGTCACCCTTGCCCTGCTCCAGCCACTCCAATATCTGCGTAAACCTCGTAGGCGACGTCCGTTTATTCGCAAACGTGGAGTATGAACAGACGACAACGCCTTCGGGGAAATCTATCTGAGTGCCAGCCTTAAAGTCGCTGATCTTCTTGGCAGGGATTGTGTCCTTTCCGGCCACTGCCGTCAGGTCGCGGACGCCAGCGTCATATAGTTCATTGTGGTTCGCGGATAGCCACAGAATACGCCTGTGCCCAGCATACCAATTGTTCGTGATAATGCCAGCAGACTCACGCCCCTTGCCGACACCAGTTCCATCGCCAATGAAGAAACCTCTGCGGGAACCATCCGGCAGTAACTGGTTGTGGCAAAAGTCAGCCAGAACGACCAATTCAAGCTGAGTGTCGGAAAGTCGGGAAGCTCCCTTCTTGATTATCTCTCGCGGGAAGTGAATGTATGAGTTTACTTTCTCATCATCCAGATTCACAAGCGGAGTCTTAACGCCGCCCATAGAACCTGTCTCGACAAGTTTGGATGGATGCGGATTGCCGTTGCCTATCTCGGCCTTGTAGGTCTGGAATGTATCGTTGTTCTCAACGACGGAGTTGTCGCCGCCAGTCTGTCGAGTTACGTGTTCTTCGACATTTACATCTGGCTGCGTGCCAGTTCTATCGCCAGATCTCTCAACGTCACCATTGCTTCGTCCCCCGACATTGCCAGAAGATCCTTCGGTTGATACCCCTCGTCCTGAAGTGCTTTCGTGATTTCCGTTGTTGCCCTTACCGGGTCTTTCTCGCTCGACCACATCAGATATATGTTGTTTGCCAGATCGTCCGGAAACCACTGTTCCTGAACCATTGCTTCCTGCCACTCCTTGAACGCCAGATTCACCCAGATCAGACTTCCCTGGAAGTAATATTCCATCCAGTGATTTTTGCTCAGTATTTCGTATGCAACTTTGTTTAGGGGCAGTTGGTTGGCTTCCTGCAACCTCTTTAGGTGTAGATCCGCTTTCGCTACTGCTTGTTTCAGTGACTTCCGGTCCATTCTTACCTAACTCCTTAAGCCTATCGGCTACATCCTGAACGCTCAGGGGTTCGTCAGAGAACAATTGTGGATCAGTCTCTTTATACCCTGAAGGCTCAGTATTGTCAAACACGAGTATTCTGTTGTCGAATGTCGTGCCATATTTTGAGTATGCAGACCCGTCAACAAGTAGGTTTGCTCTGTAAGCATATCGCTTGCTCATATCATCAAACCACTTGTGGAAGGTCGGAGTGTTATCGCCCATACCACGACCCACAATAGCGACCAGGCGGCCGCCAGGTTTCAGCATATCAAGAGCAGCTTCAACGTGCTTCGCACCGAATGCTGTTTTGTGCGCCTTAACCCTGCCACCAGTGGCAGAGAAAGGCGGATTCATTAAGACCACATCATATTTTTCCGGCGACAAGGCGTTCAGGATTTCCGCATCCTGCCGTGTAACAGGATAATTCTGAGCAGCAAGAAGCCCGGCACGCACGTTGCCACCCTCACCTGGGTATTCGTTTGTTGTAACCTTCGCGCCACCAATTCGCAGGAAATTAGCCAGGTTTCCAGTTCCAGCAGACGGTTCGAGCGCCGTTTTTCCGTTGATATCCCCCAACGCCTTAGCAGCGGCAAATGCCTCTGCCGGTGGAGTGCTGAACTGCTGCAACTCCACTTGTGTTTCTGTCCTATCGTTTGCTGTTTGGGTAGGCAGTTTGGATTGCAGATGTTCGAGCCAGGTCACAGCCTTCTCGTGTGGCCAACTCATGATATCAGGAGCATTCTCCCGAATATGAGCATTGACTGCGGCCTCAAGAGCATCGGCCTTGTCGCGTGCATTGTATGTTCCCGCAGCCTCAGTGCCACCGAACGTGTCATCGGCCATAGAAGTCAGTTCGCGCCAGTCGATGGGCTTATCCTCATGAAGTCTAGTGGTAAGCCGGTTAGCTAGGTCGACGTGTTTTTCCACACCAGGAATCGGCTTTACTTGCCCTGGTGCTTGAAGCATTCCACCTGCTGGAGTAGTCTCTCCGCTTGGAACTTGCTCAAGTTCGGCTTGCTCAGGTTCTTGACCGAGTGAATGACCACCTTGTAACCTTTCGGTGTTTTGCGTATCATTTGTAACCTCCGATTCCGGTGTAACTGCCGAAGTTTGCTTTATCGTGGCAACAGGAGCTGTGGGTTCTGCTCCCTTGGTATTTATCTTAAGGCCAAGTGCTCTAGACAACACTTTCGCCTCTTCTACAGTCATGAAGTCGGATGTAGGTTCCCCAGGTCTACGCCAACCCGTGACTTCGTTTCCATAACGACGATTATCGAACGCCGGTATCTTGGGAGCATTCTTTTGTATGATATCGCCTATCTGCTCTTTGGTCATGCCAAGCGAATCGGCGACCTCATTCCAGTCATAACCTTTCAGGCGGGTCTTCCCTATCACGCCGGTCGAATCATTCTTAGAGAAAACCGGCACATCTGACTTGCTGGGAGCGCCGAACTGGTAGGCCTGTCGATTCTGCTCTTTGACATCCTCAGCAGCCTGCTTGATTGCATCCTGTTGTGCCTGCTCAGCATCCAACGCTTGCAACTTTTGCACTACAGGATGCGCCTGCATCTGTTCAACCATATTCTCCATGTTGTTTCGGTTCTCATAAAAGGCATCATACTTAGCCTTGAATGCCTGCTGTTGTTCCGGTGTCATTTCGGGATAGTGGGTAGACTCTTCCAGCAGCGCAGGCTCAGCATCATAATACTTCTGCAGCTTGGCGTTTGTAGCATCCCAGACGCGACGGACTTCATGACTTACTTCTTGGAACTTCGCAGGGTCAGCATTAGCCTCATCAAGTTTGTTGAACCAGTTAGAAAGTATATTTATCCTACGATCAGTCGGAGACTGAGGAACTTCCTGCGCGGCGGGCTCAGGAGCTGGGGTGACTTCCTGCTGATGCACGGGAACGCCGTCAAACTGATCCGCAGGAATATTGACGTATGTTCCTCGCTCAGTTTTTGCGATAACATCCTTGCCGACAACCTTTGTAGGCTCGACAATACCCAGTGTAGGAGACACATGAGGTGTGCCAGTTTCCACCTGCTCAGGAGCGGTATTGGCTTCTGGTTCCGCGCTCTCTGGAATTTTGGTAACTGCTTCCCGCGATTTGGACATCTCACCAAGCCGATTGATGATCTTTCCAAATACATTAGTTTTCTGATCTTCGGGCAGGTTCTTGTATTCGTGAATACGATTAAGGCCCTCATTGAAACGCTCGGCGGATGCTACGTTATCACCTTGTTCAGCCTTTATAACCGCGTCAGATAGAATCGCTCGTGTTTTGGCATCAGATATTTTCTTAGGCGCATTCTCGATACTTTCCAATATAGGCCGGAGTATAGCATGACCGGCAGCACCCATAAGAGCGCCGCCACCAACTATCTGAGGCTGTGCTTTAATCCACTCTCTCGGATGTTCTATGGCATCAGGGATGCTGGCCGCTTCACTGGCGACAGCACCTTCTATACCACCTTGAACCGCTCTCACACCAGTCTTGGCAGCAAGCCGGGCGACGGGATTACTTACACCCTTTTCGATTGTGCCTATGACAGCTTCTCCGGCTTTGCCTACCGCTGGAACCAAGTTTAAGCCTGGAATGCCCAATATGCCCTGAATCAGAACATCACGGCTGGACGGCTCTGCAAGCATCTGCGCACCTTGTATATATTGCGAAAGATATTGTTTCGATTCATCATCAAGATTTGCTGCGGCGATCTTTGCATCTACTTCGTCAGGATGCTGCATAAGCCTATCGCCGATCTTGCCGATTTGTGTTTTCTGGCTTTCTCCGAGTGTACTTTTTGGCACGGGCACGACATCTGGCATTGCTTCACGAACAGCAGTTTGTGTGGGCGTTTCAACGACTCTCAAGGGTCGTGTGTCCTTACCGAGTATCTTGTCAGCCTTTGCTTCAGTTGCCTGGTCTAAACGTTGCTCGAACTTGGATGGCTTCTTGGATCGTGCATTCTTATGAACAGTCTCCGCATTCGCAATAATACGCATCGAACGTTCATTTGGATCATATATATGAGAAGCAGAACCGTTCCCGACTGCTTGCCAGTTGGTGGATGAGCCGCCTTTCTCCTGTATCGCTCTGGCTCGTGCCCTTTTAACAAGTCCTCCATCATCATTAGAAGCTGTTTGCTTGCGTGCTTTTGCCCGACTTAATAGACTCATTACCGACCTCGCTTGGCTGACTGATACACTGCATAAACGGCTTTTTTGTTCCAACCCGGATGCTCTGCCTGGACGTCAGACCAGAACTCGCCCCACGTATATGATGGATTCGCCTGTAGTGCGGATTTTATCTCATTCACTGGTCTCTGGGTTCTAAATGAAGTGGACACGGAAGACACAGACTTGCCACCATACTTGGCATTTACAGCCATAACAGCCTTCCGACCTGCAGGAGTGACGTAGTTTCCTGCTTTACCATGCTTAATCTGTCCTCTGCTCATCATCACGCCGATATTATTTAGCACCTCTTGCGGAGCGGCGTTGATAGATGCGCTGCTGAAGCCATATCTTTGAGCCATACCTCTGTCTTTTGCGGACATCTTAGACGCGGATGATCCGCCAACGCCGCTTTTGCTGCCGTTTCCACTCCGGCTGTCACCACTGCCACGTGCAGCCCTCGCCGCCGCCCGATCAGCCGCAGCATTTGCCCTATCGCTTGCAGCCATCGCAAGTGTCATAGCCTGCTCAGTCTTATCCTGGGATAACTGCGCAGCAGAAGAAAGCCCAGGAAACTTGTTTACCTTAAGGATAGGATCACTATACCATTCATCCTTTGAAACCTTACCCTGCATAGCCTGTTGTCGCATTTGACGATAATACTTGCGAGCATCTTTCTTATCCTCTGCCGAAAACTTGTTGACTTGGTTCGTCACAGACGGCTTCGGTTTGAGTAAAAACAGTTCGTCAGGTGTCTGAATATCAGGATGATTCTTACTCCACCAGCCGACAGCATCTTTGTTGGACATCGTGCCATTTACGATAGCACTTCCCAGCATTTTTCTATCTGCCGTCACAGTCTTGGAATTGCTCAATGGAGTGAACAATGTAGACAACGTGTCAGACGATACCGTTGCATCTGATGGCTGTTGACCTACCTCTTCAGTGCTACCGGCCACAGCAGACGTAGGAGCGGCCTGATTGTCTTGCATCGATCCGGTATCCAAACCGCCCAGATAGTTCGAGCTAAGATATGCAGGATATTGGGGAGTGGAAACCTGCGTACCAGGTGCAGCGGCACTCGCCGGAGCCTGTTGTGTAGAAGCATTGGCAAGATCACTCGCAGTTGCTGGATTTTGCTGTGACTGAGGAACGCTTGGCATCATCTGCCCGCCCAGGAACTGTTGAAGCCGATCATTGCCATATGTCTTTGCCAGGAAGACTTTTGTTTGATCAGCACAATACCCAGCCTGCTTCAACTTCATCACATCGTTGAGCATAGCATCGGGAACAAGATCACGTATCTGACGTTGAGGCAGACCTACTTCTGCCGCGCCTGCGTTATATTGCTGAAGTGCTGTCTGCTGCTGCTCGGGCGTCGTGGAGAGTTGCCAATTGACGTCATCAAAGTTGGCAGCAAGATCGGACAGGTCTTTCTTCTTGCGTTCCGTAATCGTATAGTCCCGGTCTTCCTTATCCTCTTTGTCTTGACGTTTCTGCCGACGACCCTGATTGAGAGCATCATAATAGTTGCCGACTCCCTGAAGGAGTCCTGCCGTTATAGATAATCCGGTGTTGCTCATTATGACTTTGCCCCCTTGTATGCTCCATAAGCTGTTCCGGCAGCACTCAACAGGGCAGCCCACAAGTTATTCTTGTTGGCACTATTCTGCGATGCAATCTGTGAAGCCTGGTTATTATTAGATATGACACCGTTCTCAGCATTTATAAGTGGTGTCAGGTCAGCAGCCTCACCTAATCGGTTAGTATCGCTGCTGAGCCAATTGAGCGCATTCCACATATTCTGAGTCTTTTCGTTGTGCAGGTCGGACGCTATTGCTTCATCGCTCAACCAACGGGAATCCTTTGCACTCTGATCCTCGTTGAACCAATCCCGGTTCTGACCGGTAGTATTGTTTACATCGTTCCAATACTCTCTATTGAGATCAGATTGTGACTGGTCTTGTGTTTTGCGATCCTGATTCTCAGCAAGATTAGCCTCCTGCTGTTTGAGCATTCTATCGATTGCCTCTTGGCGCAGGTTCGTATCCTGCGTATCAAGAGAATTGGCATAGTTCTCCTGTGCTTCCCGATTCTTCGAAGCCAAGTCCTGAGCAAGCTCATAACGGTTCATTTGAGCAGTATCTGCGGCCTCAGCGTTAGACGTTCGCTCAGATCGTGCATTCGCAGCGGCATTTATACCGGCAAGGACACCTTCAGCACCCTGTTCCGCGCCTGTAGAACGTTGCCAGTTGCGAAGCCCTATCTTTGCACTATTGCTGATATTTGAGCCTGTAAGACCTCTGCGAGCTGCATCAGCGTCCAGCTCTGCTTGCTGATCTGCTACTTCCTTATTCAGGTCAGTGTCATTGATTTGGTTATAAGCCCTGACAACTTTGGACTCTATCTGGTCAGGGTCTGGAGTGTCATTCAGCACACCAAGTAAAGTATCAGCACTCGGCATACCGGATGAGTCATACGTGGCAACCTGCCCGAGCTTCCCTAAGTTGGTATTAGCCGATGAAGTTGGAGTCGCAGTGGCTTTCGACAGGTCGGTAGTTGTATCTATTCGTGGACTAAGTGTGTAGTCTGACTTCGTAGGATTAACCAAGGAACCCTCATAGGTTTTCAGCTCTGGACGAGTCGACAGCACTTCGTCAGAAGTAGGCACATACAACGTAGCAGGCGCACTGCCGTTTGTATTGGAGCTATCCCCGTTCACATAGCCAAGTAGATCACTCGCGACCGCACCTAACTGGTTATTGCGTATGTTGTATAGATTGGAATAGCCCTGCTTGTTGTCAGCCATCTGAGTGACATAGCCTTGCAGCACTGCATTGGGATCAGTGCTGCTTGAAGTAGTCCCACCGGAACCACTTGAACTAAGAGCAGATAGTGTTCCAGCAGCAAGACCCGCCTTAGTCAGAAGAGGATTGCCCGTAGCAATACCGGCGACTGTAAGCACTGGACTCGCAATTTTCTTTACAGTGTTCTTGATGCTTCCCCACAATCCCATCTACTTCACCCCCGTTCCGTCACCGTGTGGATCTGCGCATTCGACATTGCACATATCTATCTGAAAAGGCCAGACAGCAGTATCCGATGTGATCTTAAGCGCCGGGTTTACTGCGTCCATAGGAACTTCAACCTTTATTAAAACCCGATCAGTTCCTTTTGGCACGGTAACAGTTTTTGATGAAGTGCTGCTTGCATTATCACCTAAAGTCGTAATAGTCAGATCAACGTCACTGGCAGTTGCAGGACGCACGAACATCCGCACCAAGCGCATATGCTTAACGTCTACAATCTCATCTGCAGATGACTCCAGAGAAAGTCGACCAGTCTTGTATTCTATACTCTGCGCGGTAGCTGAGGCAAAGAGATCATAAACATTGCCATTTGCGTCTGAAACCAGCACATTGCGAGTAGGGTCGTTGCTTGGCACGAATATATCAAGGTAATTGCCGGGAACACTTGTCCAGGTGCCTTTGGCGACGTTAAACATATAGAATGTATCGGGGTCTGAACCCTCAGTTTCAGTTCCAAGGAAGAGATACCAGCCGTTCCAATATGCGCACTTCCACCTCTTGAGTGTATCCGCACCTACCGGCAGTCCATGACTCCATCGACGACCCTCCACCGCGTTCGGAGCATTGCTGCCTGAGGCCATCACAAATACGTGATGATCCGAGCCGAACACGATCATACCACCGGCATTCATTGCAAAATCTTGTGATATTCCACCTTCGGCAAAGGCCGGTTCGCGGTCAAAATCATCCAGATTGACACCGAACCATCTGACAGCACGATTACGGAGCAGAAGCAGGAGATCACTACCCTTGATACCTGTTGTCTCATATGCGCCATCTTCCGGCACGATAGCCACAATAGGGTCGTGAGTGCCGGAGCCTATCGGCACACGCAAACCGATATTCGTATTGATAGTCGATGAAGATGTTGCGCTCCATTGCTCGGTAGGAAAATACTCGTAATAACCCAGCGTAGACGCCACCAGGTCAGCGCCATCGAAACCATACAGCCGGTCATTGAAATATATCAGATTGGATATCGCACCAGGTCGGGAACGCAGATCTGAGTCACTACCTAATGGATTGCCAGAATCCGCAGTGACACCGGTGTCTGTCCAGTTCGCAGGCAGCGTCAAAGCGGTGTAGATATCTGCTCGCGCAATCTTGTTTACGAGCTTCGGCGTATCGAATCCAGAGCCTGAGTTGTCATCATACGACCTGTATATCTTAAGCCAATCAACATCCTTTTCCGGCACAGTGGTCGACCATCCACTGACCTGAATACTGGCTGCTGCAGAGAGAGTGACAATATTGCTAATTGCGACAAGTCCACTGTAGCCTGTCATATCACTACCATATTCAGCTACATACTCATATTTACCTGCGGGCAGCGTCCCGGTCGTAGCGCTCGATGCAGCGGTCAGATCAGGCATTTCCGGCATTCCGACACGATGCGTGCGGACTATGACATACGGCAATTGAGTAGCATAGTATATACCATCTGCATGCCCCTTGCCGGTAGTATCATAGCCAGTCTCCAGGGTAAAGCTTTCATAATAAACACTCTTGATAACTCGACCATTCTTTAAGTCCCATACCCACCTAGACAGAGTGGTATTCCATGTCGCAAAATAGATTGTGTCGCCAGCACGAATACCTGCATTCTGTGGAGTTATGGTTATATACCATCCATAGGCTTTATCTTGCGATGGTATAGTCAGCGTAACAGTGGTGCTGGTTGATTGAGCACGACCTGCATCATAAAAAAAGCCACTCCATCGAATAGGATAGTCTTCTGATGCCACATGCATAGGCGTGCAATATAGGTTATTGCCTACCTGTTGAAACTGTTCGGGTTCACCCAAGTATGTTCGTAAATCCAAATATACGCTGTCCGATCCTGAGTATGCCCGTCCCAACAGTGGTTTCCATGTGATCGGAGTCTCAGCATCTTGATACCGGGGAAGTTCGTGAGCATACTGATCAAGAAATCCATCAGGAACAAGTGTCGTATAGCAGGACGCAGTGCCCATAAGACCGAGAAAGCCACCATAGTAATCAGCCTTCCCTAATTTAGTTGTGGCATTTACTGAAACGCCTGCGAGTATATCAAGCGTGCCAGTATTCACCACAGCAACTGCTTCTCCATCAACATACAAAACCGGATACTGTCCATTTGTCCAAGTTATTTGCACCAAGTGCCAAGCAGACGTTAATGTAGATGCAGCAGTCGCATAAGTATTGTATGTGACTGCAGTTCCGGAACTATTCTTCCCTGAGATATAAGCGTAAACTCGTCCGCTCAGCAGTGCCAGAAATATCTGAAGACCAGTGTCCCTGATCAGCACAATGTTGACACCAACGCCACTAGCCAGCACAGAATGATCAGGTTTCACCCACACGCTGAAACACATAATGCCAACACAAGAAGAAGCGTCAGCAGCATTTGTTTCGATGAAACTATTGCCATCGAAGAAACGGACATTGCCATTTCTGTTGAGCTTATATGGAGCAGTGCCGTGATTCTCGCCAATTGGAAGATTGATACCATAACCGGACGATATCTCATTGGAGTCGAGCATATCGAATTCCCAGTCCATATTTGACAGTAATTTTCTGCGCCAAGACCGTTGTGTGCCGACCCAGAGACTACCGCCGCGCTTGCCGACCAGGACTGTATCACCGTTTGGTGTTACGTAGTCGCGGAGTGTGATAAAGCCCTCTGCCACGTCTCCGCTCAGAGGATTGTCGGACGCGAATGGTATCATCTCAGGCGCCTTCATCACCTGTAGGTTACCGGCAGAATGATCTAGCCCAGACATGCTGATAGCCTCACTCTTGTCTGTGAACAAGAGTGAGGGATCAACCTGCCCGCCCGAAAAATCTATGTTGGGGAAATGCATGACGCCAGCCTTTAGAGTATGCCCGCCTGTTTCCAAGCATCGAAGAACCGTTTGTAGCCCTTGGTAGTGCCATCGCCATTGTCGTCGGCGGCGCAGAGCTGAGCGTAACTGCCGTCTGTGGAGCCAAAGAATGACTCGAATGTAGCCACATCTACAGACTGGTACTCATCGAGCCTGATAACCCCATCGGATATCAACCCGGCATTCGTTAAATTAGCAATCAACTGTTCCATTGTGTCCTCCTATCCGATCAAAGCAAATCTTAGCCAGACACATGCAGATGAGCCGCCGCCATTTGTGACCTTTATTCGCATCCCCCAGCCTACATACCAGGGTGTGGTGCTGATAGTGCTCTTCCAGGTATCTGCATCGTTAAAGAGAGTAACCGTGGTTTCGGTGGCGTCATAATTGCCTGCGCCGTCGCCGCGTACCATTTTGCATGTCGTTGATGTGCCGTTTGAGGACTTTCCAAAAAACGCTGGCGTTTTAGCCCATCCAAGGTCACCGGATATATCGATAGTTACATATGCGCCAGCGGCAATCCAATTGCCATTGCCGCCATTGTCACCATCAATGATCAGACCATAGTCTTTCCATTTACTGGCAACACGCTGAGAGCCTTCACCATCGAGGATACGATTAAGATTTTCATTCAAACCCATAAGTTTATCTATCCTCCTGCCTGTGTTATTGTCTGTGCAGCAACAGGCATAGCGCGTTGCGTTCCTGCTTCACGTGCTACTTCCACGTCTGCACTGCCAGGCCCATGTATACGGTCACGAGCATCGGCAATGCCAGCTTGCCATATCGGGTATAATTGCGATGCACGAATAGCATTTGTGTTAGATGGGTCACGCACAGTGACCAGGATTGATGCATAGACTGCAAGCAGCGAATGGTCAAGTTCCTCAATATCCGGCTCAGTGTCCTCCGTGAATGAGGAAATGTCAGGCGTTTCGTAACCTTCTATATAGATATCACTAGCCGCACTTGGCTTTGGAAACAACCTGAAAGACTTATTGCTGTATTTGAGCCAATTAGTAGGTGTGCCATTTGCAGCAAAACGCCAGTTGGAATTGTAAGCATCCAACCGTGACTCTGTGACCGGATATATAGTCACTGAATTGAATGCAACATATATCAAATTGAAAATGCGGCCACCAGCACCACTCGTGCCGAAGTCGCTGTTTTTATAGATATCCGTGCCGACCACAGCAGCCTTGGTATAATTGACCTTGAAACACTCTGTCTCTTTCGCATATTGCTTATACGCGAGGTCGAGATAGTCGTAAATAGAGAACGAACCGAGCGGATCGGACGAAGTATCTTTGAGCCAAGTGCCACTGAGTTCATCTAGGTGCGAGCGCACAAGTTTGGCCAAGTCTTTCTTTGTCACTTCTTTGCCTCTGTCTTTCTGTGCTTGCTTTGCTTCAGCCCTTGACTCTCGATATTCTCAGGTGCAGCCTTGTCTTTATCACGCTCACCAGGATTGGCATAACCCGGTACAGCACGCAGGCTCTTAGGGATATAATCAGCAGCCACAGAACGCCCACGATCCGGGACAGGTTTAAAATTATCAGGAGCATACATAACAATCACCTTAATGCTGCCGGTAGTGGAAAGGAGAATGGAACCACTACCAGCAGCCCGACCGATCAATCAGAAGAAACTAAGTTGCGGCTATCTGAACCGGTTCACCAAAAAGATAAATCGCCTTGAGCGCAGCATTAGCAGTAGTGTAGGCTTCGCCCGATATAGCGGCACTGCCTACAGTTCTTGCAGCTCCGTCATAAGTAAACGAAGTCGCGCCATTCAGCAGTTCGAGCAGTTTGCCTGCCGCTGAAATATCAGCACTGCCTGTGACCAAGCCATAAGCATCGCCCGTGACCTGGAACGCATACCAGCCCGCAGTCGTAAGCGCATCGAGCGCCACAGCAGGCCTCTGTGGAACTGCAGAGGTTGTAATAGCAGCCACTTTCGGACCAATGTTATCCGATCCATCGACACCATAGCCGATCACGACCGGCTGACCCTTTGCAATAGACGCGGGAGCAGAACCGTCCCAATACGCAACAATGTATTCCTCACCCTTGCGCCCGGTTATGACCTGTCCTGCGTCATCGGCAGTATAATCGTAACTAACACGTCTAATAGACTCCAATATCATTCACCCCCTTAGCTCGTCGGAGCAGTCTTGTTAGCGATCTTGACCTGCTTGTTCGGCATGGTGCAGGTCATCTGGCCTTCCCAAATCTGAAGGATTCGATCCGCGTCTACGTTCTCCATCTCGTGACGGCCCTTAGTTATAAACTTCTTCGCACACAAGCTGTCAGGTCTGAGCTTGATATACTTGGTGTTCAGAATGTAGGTCGACTCACCGGCCAGAGAGGCATACTCGGAGTGAATATCGGAGTTAGATGGCCCAGGGCAGTGACCATCCCAGACCACGACGGTATTCTTATACATCAGGTTCCTGAAACCAGCCTCAGCAAGTTTCGGGTCTTCGTAACGCTCATTCTTCAGGAGCAAAGCGTTATACCAGTTGAATATTGCGCCGGTGCAAAGAATCAAGTCCGGCTGATCCTGCGGATCACCCTTGCAGGCTTTCAAATACGCATTGTCCCAACTCTCCGTCTTGCCGTCGAGTGTCCACGCCTCTGTAGTATCGAAAACATTGGCGCGCCAATAAGCGTTCTCGGGCTTGCTGCGGTCAATACCGGGAACCTGCTGTTCAGGATTTGGTAACGGATAGATATTGGAGTCCGAGCAGATTGCATCAAGGCCCTGCATCATCAGCGGATCAGTGCCATTACTATAGCAAGCGCAACCAACCTTATACTTCATTGTTCGAGTGAAGTTGTTGATCAGGCTCTGAGAATAATCGACTATGCGACTCTCGCCCCTGTTCCGGCGCTCATCATATCCATAAATAGGCAAACCACCATCGAGCGTAGCCCACGGCCACGCAACCTGCCTGAACGGGTCCTGCTCAGTAAGTGGTATCTGAGACTTAGGATTTCTCCAGTCAACGGAGTCATTCATAGAGATTTCAACATCCTCAACTATGTTGATACCTCCATCGACCGCAGAAACGCGATCATGCTCCATAAGCCAGAGATAGAGCACAACACTGCTCCAAATCTGACCATACAATTTGCGACCATACTTGTTGAGAGTGGTCGCTAAAACAGACTTCAACATAGACGTATACCTCACTTAACTGCTGTGGGTATTGCTCTACCGCTTTCTACCTTTGACCTCACGTATGCTGGACACTATCGCATCATGCAAGGATGCAGGTTCTTCCTCCGCACCCTTAGTACCACGACCGGGAGACGCACTGTGTGCGCTGCCTCCGAGACGTTCTTTGCGCTGTCGTGTGCGATTGCCGGAAGCAGCGTTGAGCTTAGCGTCAACAATCCGATCATAGAAGATATCACGGAATGCGATTCTGGTCGCCTGATCAATACTCATCTTTCCGAATGCAGCCGTGCTGTTCAAAAGCTTCTGCTTGTCGGACTGGTCCAGTTCGATTCCTGCTTCCTTAGCGAGTTTGGCCGTCACATTCTCGAACTGAGATAGAGCACGATCAACCTGCACCTGCTGCTGCATCTGCTCAATGGCTTCGACTCTTTGCTTCAGATCACTATTCTCTCTCAAAAGCTTAGTGTTTGCCTGTCGCAGCAAGTCCTCGCCATCGCCAAGAGGCTCCATACCTTCCAACTGAGAAAGGATATCATCCTCCCGATCTTGCTTCTGTTCCTGTGGCTTTTGCCCGGTCAACTTAGTTACGGCATCGAGCAATTTCCCGTGAGATTCCCTAAGCTGCTTGTTATCGTCAAGCAGTTCCTTAAATCGCGGATACGGAATCTCTTTAGGTGTGCGATTAGAGGCTAAATCGTCCTGGTTGTTGTTAACGCCCGTTTGGTCACCCTCGGCGGCAGAGTCTGCCAGGTCTTCTTCCTCTTCCTCATCCTCATCGGACGGCGGCTCCGAATCATAATCCTCACCAGTGTAGTCTTCTTCGTCATCTACATCCTCGGGATCGTCATTTAACGCCCGTTCATCTTCGTCCATTTGTCCCTCCAGACAAAAAGTTGAGGTGTCAGGGAGTCACTTGGACTCCCATACGCAGCCGCGTTTACGGCTATCTTGACACCCAATGCAAGCACACTCTAACAAGACTTTATTACTGCTCATGAGAAGTTGGCAATACCCCTGAAGAAAGATTTTGCAATTCTTCAGGCGGTATCTTGGCGATAATACCAGCAAGAGTCTTGAGGGTTTCATTTCGTTGAGCTTCTTGACGCAGCATAGCCTCATCAGCCTGCTGCTGCTGCTGATTCTGAACAGCCGCAGCTTGTATTTGCACCTGCTGTTGCGCCTGCGCTTGTTTGGCAAGCTGTATCTGCTGCAACTGCTCAGGGGTTGGGTCGGGAGTTATCCACGCGGTTATATCTCGCTCGTCAAATGCCTTGAGCAGCGACCTGAGAGCTGTTTTGAGGTTAACGATGGGCTGGCCGGTATCAGGATCAGCCATCTGTGCATAGCCTGCGATAATCTGCAGCAACTTCATTCTAAGCTGTTGCTCGTAGGTCTTATTCTTCGGCCCCTCGCTGTCTGCGTTGATCTTGACCGAGTATGTGGAGTTATCCGGCATTGGAAGCAAGACGGACTCAGGATCACGACCACGCAGGTCGGCATTGTTGACCTGCCCCCATACGCGTTGACCATCAGGCGCATTGTATTTGAATGCCCGAGTCCGGTCACCGAATGTCATATACAAAGACAGAAGACACCGTGCTATATCCTCTCTGTATTCGCGATATCGCTCAGCATCACCACTCGCCCGCGCGCCACCTGCCTGCTGCATAGCATCCACTTCACGAGCCAACATATCTTTCTGCGGAATGATATTCTCTTCAAATGGAGATACGCCCAACTGCCTGCCTATCTCAACAGGAATATCCTCCAGATTCTTGTAGATGTCTACAGATATTTGAGTATGTGGAAACGGCACAATCTGGTTGATAAGGCCGGGGTCGACGGGAATCATAGCGCCATCGACACCCTGTTCCAATTTCTTGATATCCGGAGTTTCCAGCGTGCCCTTAGGATACATATACTGCCGTGGACTCTTGCGCCTTATCTCATTGCAGGTATTCCAGCTCTCGTCATATGCAAGCTGAAGGTCGGCCACCTGGTCTATAGGTGAATCGGGGTAGAAACAGTCATTATCTGTAACCAGGCCGGATGGGTAAACGCGGAATGGATACGGGTTGTCACCGAAGATAGGACGCTCATCATCATCGGCGTAAGGATTGAGCTCACAGAACAGAGGCAGTTCGTGCTCATTGCACATAATTACGTGTATGAACTCGTCTATACCATCACCGTTGTAGTCAAAGAACATATAGCAGTCATAGAGCCGCACAAGGGCTGCATCATCACGTACGACTGTTGTAATCGACTCAGCGCTGTATGTTTCTTCGTCATCATCACGGATGCTGTAAACTGTCCCTTTCAAGTCCTTGGTGTGCTGCAGGCGCTTGTTTGCCTTGAGACGCCCGACATACTCATACCGAATACGTATAGCATATCTCGCGTCGTGTAAATCCCAGCAGGTGCAGTTAGGATCAACCAGAAGTTGGCGTGGGCTGAAACGCTCCACGAAAGGATCATCCTTGAGCGGATTCCCCCATATCTCCTGATCCTCTTGTAGCTGCTGTTGTCTTGCCGCCTGCTCTGCCTGCGCCTCAGTCTCATACTCGCGCACAGGCGGCGGTAGCATTTCCTTGGTATCAGGATCGATAACCAGCGGCACTGCATCAGGTGATAGAGTGGCTTCGCCGCGCTCGCCGGTAAGCTGCTCACCATCACGCTCCCACGCCCAGCCGACTTCCACCACTCCAAAGCCGTATATCTCACTATCCCAGGACGCACGATCACATGGCACATCTATGCTCTGGATTTCCCAGGTGTTCTGTAGCAGAGCGGTAGCCGAATCCTCAACTGACTCAAGCTGTTCTGAGCGCGCCTCAATGAAGAAAGAGGTGTCACCCATCGTAAGCACATCGTGCTTGGCGCGCAACTTAGGAAGTATCTGATTACTTGACCTGCGCGGGGTTCCGGCCTTGTTTGTGCGATGCGCCCAGTAGCGGCCTCTCAGAATCGCCATCCATCGAGCCGGGTCATCGCGGAAGTCGCTGCCCGAGTCAGAGTTAGCCCACACAGTATCCCGGTAGTCTTTCGCCGCTGCGATACGAGCTTTAATTACAGAGCACTGTTCCTCGCTCAGCTTCAGCATTACACCCACCTCGATGCTACCGGCTGAGCGCCGCGCTCTTCCCACGTTCTTTTCTGAATATCATCAGTAGGTGTAACCGGAGCGTGCTCACTACCGGCACGCATGTTGATAGGCACGTAGATATTACGCGTCGGGGTGAATACTCGCTTGAGCACACGCCCGCACTCGCACTGCTGAGAATCCCGCAGCGCAGCGGGGACATTCCTGCGCTCGAACGTCTTTTTGCACTTGCTGCAATAATAGACAAATGTCATTACTCCTCCTGCTGAGTGTGCTTGCAGGAGAATTGCCGATTCCGTTTACGAATCACGTAAATGGAATTAATAGCCTCTCATCTCTTCCAGTATCGCCGAAGCAGACAGCGGATCGACTTTCTCTATAACTCTTCTATCCGGCCTCGGCCTGGACTGCACGCCGTAACGGGTAGCTTCCGCCGCGTGGTCTTCACCATCTCCGTCCATGTCTTCGACCTTGTGCTCATCGTAAATCTGAGCAGGAACAGTGCGCCACCACTCGGGACAGGTGTCCACACAGACATGCAGTTTCGCTCGCTTTCGCTCCAGGTCATTGGGATCACCTAACCACTCACGCATATTGCGCCACCCCTCGATTCGGTTGTTATCTGCAGCTACAACCGGGACGCCATTTTGCGCTAAAACCTCAGAACCGACTACACCCGTGCCCTTGGACTTTGCAAAAATATCAGGACTGACCACGGTGTAGCGTATCTCCTCATCGGTCATTTCCTTGATCTTTTCAGCGAGATCGGAATACTTATAGCCGGAGCCATACAGCTCTTTATAAAGCCACAAATCGCCATCGAAGTCCACACGCACCCAGTAGACAGCCGAAGGTGCAGACTCACCATAGTCCATACACCTGAACGTCCAGCCTGCGGGAAGATCTTCGATATGAAACCCGTGTATATCGCGTCTAAGCTCGTGGAAATACTGGCCTGCGAAAATATCCCAGTCGCCATCGAGCCACGCCCGGCGCAGGTTTTCATCTGCTATGCCTTCCAGGTTTGCGACATACTCCGGGTCATTCTTCATTAGAGCCGGATTGTCATAGACCTTGGCAGGAACAAACACATATTGTTCAGGCTTCTCACGCTTGCTGAAATTGCGGTCTATCCACAGGCGCTTGACCCACATATGACCTATGCCGCCGGGGTTGCCGGACATCAGCATCATTGTCTTGACACCGACTTTGACAGACCTCAGTGAAGCACGCAGGCAGTTGAACCAGAACTCCTGCCACTGGGTAAGCTCGTCTATAGCTATGAAATCATATTCATTACCTTGGTATCGAAGAACATCTGAATCAGTCTTACAATATCCCAGAATAAGCCGTGAGCCGTTGAACAGGTAAAGCGTATGTTCCTGGTTGTTATAGCGATACGCCCACTTGGGCAGCTTCGCAAGCAGCGGGAATATATGGTTTTGCTTCAGTTCTTCGTATGTGCGGCGGACGATAAGGCCGACAGTGCCGGGGAACATAAGCAGAAGCATTAACATGCAGTAGCGAATAGCCCAGCTCTTGCCGCCGCCACGAGCGCCACCATAAAATGGAAACCGCACACCTGATAAAACGTGGTTGATGAATCGGGACTGTCGTTCGTTTGGTTTCCCTAAGTTATCAAGAATACACTGGTTTTTCTTGCGGTCGCTGAGGCGAAGACCTCTACTGCTCGCTGATAGCCAGGAGTTCTTCGAACCTTGCTTGGACTTTTTCGCATAGCCCTGTAGATACCTCCGCACCATACTCATCGTCTAAGACCTCACGCACTGCCTGCCCGTGCTTATTGATCAGTGATTCAGCAGCTTCAACAGTCACCTGCTCTGACACCTGCTGCACGGGCCTGCCGCATACCCTGTCCATCAGGTAAATGATTGCCTTGAGGTTAGGGAGTGTCTTATACACCTTGTGGAATTGCGGATGCTCGTAATAGACACCGTTAGCCAGCTCCAGACCCAGGGAGATAAGGTCAGGAATGTGCGGATCGATAAGACCTTGCGCCTGAGACGCATAATGCTCTGAAGCAGCTTGTTTGGCGTGCTCTTTAGGCTGCCCACGTCCGGTACGGCCAATATCCGGCTGTCTTTTCTTGCGTCCTGCGCCTGGACGCGCTCCACCACGCGGCACTTTGAAAACCTCAATGCGTTTGAATTATTGAGCTGTTTGAAAAACGCAAAGTTTTTCAAAGAAATCAATTGATCAAACGCAGGGTAGAACACGCGGGCAGAAGTTGGCAAGAGGGGAATGATACAGGAGAGCTAGTGGAGAACGCTGATAGCGGGTGAAGTATCAGAAAACTCGCCTGATAACTCCACCGACTGACTGTAACCCCATCACTGTAAACTGACGACCCATATCTGAGAACTCCCAGATACCACACGGCATCATATGATTCACTCTCAGCAATTACAGCCTAGCTGAAGATGTCTTCAGACACTGCAATCTGAGACGTATGTGAAGATACAGTCTCCGAGACTGCAGCGAGTACTTTTTTTGCCTTATGATTTTGTCAGCCTTTCAATGACCTGTTAGACACATATCACTGTGCAGGCGCAACCAGTGAACATCAGGCGAAGACTACTTAATGATGAATTTAATCAGCACAAGCAGGAGTATAAAAATCAGATGATTTGAAATATGTATTCTAATCGTCATCGTTTCACACCGCCTTTCACCTGTATTCCCGCTATCAACTATAGTATTATATCACTAGATGTGCGAATCCGATCAAACTGCCAAGTAACAATGTGCAACGTCAGTTGCGCCCCACGATAAGCCTGCCGGTCGGCCCAAGGTTATACTCTCGCCCCTGCAAATCAGTCACATACGGCAGAGTGCCCGGCTGTTTTGGCGGATGCAAAACCAGACCATCACTAACCTGCCTATCAACGATTATCTGCTCACGAACGCGCAGCGCATCGAGTAGCGTGCCCCGTATCTCCCGCCTTTGACGTTCTACCGCCCTGCTGTATGTTGTCATCCCCGTTTCCCTCCTACAAACAAACTCTTTGAATCTCGGCCCAATCCTCTTGTCTCTCGGCATACCATACATAGACCTCGACCTTGCCGGTATACACTAAGTCGAGTAACCAGAAATACTGCTCGGGTGTGAGGTTGCGCTTTTTTGTCTTTAGCTCAGCCACCACTATGCGATCACTTCGCACGAAGAAACAGTCAGGGAAACCACGTTCAGACCTGCGTGAGTCGTGAGTATGATAAGTTCGCCACCCGCAATTGCGAAAGAGATTGCTCACATTCGCTTGAAACACAGTTTCCCGTTTCTCGTCTACAGCCGGAGTGAACCTATCCGGCAGCCTGCCAGTCCGCAGGAATTCACGATACTGGTCTACAGTCCAATGAACACTACCATTCATGCCGCCGCTCTATTTCTGCGATTCGGCCCGAAAACCGTGATTTCATCTACAGACCCTTCGAGCCAGCTTGCTATCGACTCGCCGAACAGAGATTCGTAATCGTAGCGCTTACCGTCCTGCCCAACCGGCCCGTGACGCAGCGGTATCATGCTCGAACAAAACAGCTTCGGATGTCCTTCGTCACAGATTTGCTTGAGCACGCGAGTCATAGCGTTGACTATTCCCTCGCTCTTGACGTGCAGGATTTTATGCAGATCACCGAGCAGGAGAATGTTACAGTTGCGCATACACATCTCCAGGTCAGTAACATCGTTGTCACCATCGCCATACCACTCCTGTTTGAAGAGTTTTTCGAGGTTTAGCGAATAGAAATATCGCACGTCATAGACTGCTGTCTTTTCGAGCACATCACGAACGATGCAGTGCAGGAAGAAGTCCTTGCCGACCCCAGGCCGACCTACGAACATCAAGCCGCGCTGGATATCAGGAAATTGCTCAGACCTGCTATGAGCTTCGCGCAGCGCAGTCGTCTGCGAGTCTTTTTCCTCTGCAGTCCCGGCGCGTCTGAATGTTTCCCACGTATCTTCCCACTGATCACCCCTGAGACCGCAATTGTCGTGAGCACGCTGTCTGTATTGCTCAAGCATATGTTCTGACTGCTTGAGTTTAGTGCGATCCTCTTCAGCCTGCCGCGCCTCATCACTCCGGTTCAGAACAGCTTCTATTCTTGGCTTTAGATGCTCAGGCACGTGCCGCAGCATCCAATCGTTAAACTCTTCCTGTGTAAAATTAGCAGAGTGTGTTATAACTTCCATCGCCTATATCCCCAAGTCCCTGAAACCGCCTGCGACAACTGCGGGAGGCTTCTTCTGAAATCGATCAATCAGCGCATCCTGAATCGCCCAGACCGGGTTAGGCGGTGGTGGGGAAAGTGACTTTAGCTCAGCTACAATTTCGAGCATAACATCAGCGCCATAAGCATCAGTCCATTCGTGGATTTTGTCTCTGGCGTTTGCTGTCATGGTTCCGACCATCAAGTCATCGGCAGCGCGTATGACGCGTGTGCGTGGTGTGATTTCTTCTTTCTCTTCTTTATTCTGTTTCTGTATCTGTTTCTGTATCTGGGGCGTTTCATCAGGTGTTTCAGTAGCAGCCTCGGAACGTTTCTGTAACTGACTTGAAACGTTACAATTTGAGCGTGATTTGCGGTGTTTTCGGACTCTTTGTGTGCTGGAGTCGTATTCTCGTTGACGCAAATCCCATCCGACGACTCCCAGACTTTTGCGAGTTACTTTCAGTAACTTACAATCAATAAATGTATCTATTACGTGATTGGCGGTATTTGCATCTACTCGGAGAACGGCGGCTATATCCGGTATCTCCAGCGGGGTAGATTCGGTATACATCAGCCAACCACGTTTAGGGCTTTTGTTTGCTGTTATGAGGATCAGTGCCCAGTATCCAAGCGCTTCGGGGTAGGATATATTCAGAAGACGCGCAGCGCGACCAACCTTTTTACTACTCTCTGCTTCGTTATAAAACCTAAACCAATCCATCCATGTTACTTCCCTACAATAACTACTACATAGGTTTGAAGTGAGGCCGGGCCGGAAACCCAGCCCCACGATCCTGGTTACAGTATCCCTTGCAACCATTCGTTTCCGACCACCATATGACCGCCAATGACCGTATTAACGTCTCGCTTATCCGGCATAATCACCGCCAGCATATGTGCCGGTGAAGCTTGAAGTTGCCGCTGCCTGCAGGCTTGGCACTGCGTGTGACCGGTGAACTCTGGTATCCGTTTCCCGCAAGTTTCACAGCGTGTCATTGAACCACTTCCTTACCGTGCCATACCCGTTAGCGCTTCAGGTATCATCCTGTGAAGCATATGCTGTATTCCGTCGAGCTTTTGCATGTGAGCTTCCGCTACATCAAATAACTCACGCAAGAATATATCATTAGCACTCATCCCAGGTTCAATGTGCAATTGAGTAACTGTGAAAGGCGGCGTATGCTCACCATCAGTAATCGCTACTCCAATTCCAGGCCTATCCTTATCGCCAGCCAAAACAACAGCCACATTCTTGTTCGCATAATCATTTGCTACCAATGCTCCCGCAATACTCCACAAACCGGACACGAAAGGACGATCTTGCATCAGCATTTCATCCTGCTTAAGTTCTATCGATATCATTATGCTGCCTCCTGAACCTTTGCCGCCTCTGCAGGTGATAGTGTGCAATACTGCACCAACTGCGATCTGTTAATCACGATAGGTGTGGCTGTTTCGCCGCCATTCGGATACCAGAGATCGACTTTGTTGTCGTCAGTATGCGGCCATAGGTGGTATGCCTGCGAAGCCTGCACGTGTCTCACAAGTTCACCGTCGTGAATCGGGCGATACATAGAATTAATGGCGTCGCATGTTATATCTATAACGCCTTTATCATGAGCTACTAACCAGCCGGTTTCAGTCTCTTCCTTTACAATAAGTAGGGCTGTTCCAGTTTGGGGATCATCCCTTGTTATGATTGCGCCAACACCGATCTTGTCGGACGCCGGAAAAGACTTCACTATTGGTTCAGTTGAAACTACTGTGGGTTCGACGGGTTTGGATTCGGCAAGTTCCTGGTTGTATGAGTCTTCCAGACGATATGTCAACCTCTCGTTTGCTTCCTTACGAGTCAGGTGCAGAATTGCATCAGGGTTTTCCATAAACACAATATCAACCACATTACCAGCCTGCCACTCATCGCGTATTTCGTCCGGGCTCACAACTTTAACGATCTTGAATGAATCACTGCCAGGCTCGATATATCGCAGGTAATCACCAAACTGCAGAGTAGAGAAAAGGTCCGGCATGTCGGATTCTGCAGGCGTATCAAGACTTGCGCAGTGATCTCTGACATCTTCACTGTTAAGACGGTCCTCTGTTGTTTTAGACACCGCCTGTATTTGTTCGATGCACCATTCTTCCGAGAGACGGGGTATCATCAGCACATCGAATGCGAGGTCTATAAGCTCATCGCCGGTAATATCTCGTTCACCTACGCTCAAGTGCGGGGTTTCACCATTCTTGTAAGAAACCCAGCCGACGCCCTCTATATCTCCACTGCGCGCTTCATCACCCCACAACTGAGCGATTGCGTCAGCGACTTCGACACGTGTGCGAGCTTTTGAGCATAGATCAGTAATGAAGTCTGTGGAGCCTAAGCCAGCATACAGTGCTTGATACATAGCCCGCCGCCCAACGGCTACGGGGCTTGGCATCGCCTGTCCGAACGGCAATTCGGGTTCCTCGTCAGAGTCAGACAAGCCCAAATGGAAGTCCAACACGCAGGGCTGTTCCTGCAAGAGCTTTAACTCACCAACAGATTTGGATAGTAGTTCCTGATCGTTACTGCTGAAGATCACCTTAACCGGCTTTCCTGCGTCAGCTACGATCCTTTCTAGTGTAGCTTGCATTTCTTTATCCTCCTTGAATGAAGGCCGCCCGGCATCCGACCAGGCGGCACTACAAATACGATGGTTTATGCCGCGCGTTTGAGCTTTTGCGCAGCATTGTATAGTTTGGAAAACTCGGAGACGGTAAGGGCTTCGGATTTAGAAAGCCTGCCGATTGTATCTCTCTGGAAGTCTTTCCAGGCAGCCACATCACCGCCGAACTGTTTAGCCCATATGTCGTTGATCGTTGCCGCCTGCTGTGTGGTGACATGCGGGTCATTGGTCACAGTGGATTGATGTTTCGGAGATGTCTGAGGTTTGGTTGCGCCCTTTCTGTTGCCGTCGAGCACTTCCTGCATCGGATTTTTCGGTATGGCCTTGCCCTGCGCAACTGCATCGGCGACGTTTTTCATATATGCGTCCAGTTTCCAAGGCTCATCAAAGTAAAATCCCCTCCCACTTTGTCCGCGTTGGCCGGGCCAGTAGGTCTTAGGCATATCATAGAGGTACCGGCCGACACCGAACATGACTGCGCAGCGCTTGAACGCGTCAGACACAGCGGACTTGTATATCTCATCCTCATCGGACGCCTGTCCTGCATCGCGCCGGGTCTTGCCCGCAACCGTCATAATGCCTTTCACTGTCAGCTTTTTCTCTTCTTCATGAACGACTTCCCAATCAAACTCCCAGTCACCGGGAGCAACATCATCAAGTCTTGCCTGCGCAGTCCGTGAGTCCATATATGTAAGCACCAGAGCGGCACTACCGTCTTTTGTCACGCTGCCGGGTTTCATTGATAGACCCTCTTTTGGCAGTGGCGCGCACAGACGTTTCACCATCTCGTCAGTAAGACCGGCCATTACGCCACCTCCACAAGCTGAGAATCATTTGCAAGGGGAAACATCACAGTTTCAGGGATTTGATCCGGAGCTAACACAACAACCTTTACCGGCTCATCGAAGTCAACAGCACAAAAGCGCTGTGCTGAATTTCCAGATTCGACAATGAGGTCAAGAGCAACAATACCCCGATCACCGGTATGAAAACCTCTGATAATGCCGCCCTGCGCCGGATGATTGACAAGTTTCCGGCCATCTGACCGATTGTAGAAATATGCGCGTTCACAGGTGCACAGCCCGCTAGACTCATAGCTTTCGGCATAGCCGCCGATGCACTGCTGGAACTCGGAGCCGGTTTCATCCAAAGTATTGATCAGGCGGCCGCCTAAACCCCGGCGGATTCCCTCACGCGGCTTACCGCATACGGGACAAGTGCTCTCAGCACGAATCTGTTTGTTATAGGCAGATAACCTCTGTAATACTTGACCGGCACTTTGGTTGCTTGCAACTGTTGCTTGTGGTATTATCTCTCTGGATACTTTCAATTCAGTGTTCACGACTGGGCCGACTGCCATCAACGGTCGGCTCTGTCGGCCATATTGTTCATCCTCAGCAGGCACATTAACCCCGCTGAGATCATCCAGATATTGCTGTTCGGCTGATCTTAGAACGTCAATCATTTTGTTCACATCCCCCTCGTAGTATTTGTATTGCTCGTATTTGATCCCAGGCTATCTGTGCACACAGCACTTCCAGCCTGACTAGATGCTGAAATGCTATCTCTCCCACTTGCCTTGCCTCCGACAGTTCCCACCACCCCTACTGCACATGCCAATGCGAAAAGCGCAGCGGCAATGCCTACCACGCCGACAAGCTCTTTCCAGTCCACCGCACTCAAATACCAGGCTGCCTTTTTGCGCATTCGCTGGGCGCGTGACATACGGTGATTGAAGTCAAACACGTTTGCACACCTCACTTTCTACTCGTGTTGAGAATCCCATCCTTTTTCAAGCGCAACCCAATTTGCTTCAAAACCGCACAGGTTGCTTTATACACAGTAGGATCAACTTCTTTTTGTGCTGTATGCACGGTCATGTCAGTACCTCACTTACGCTATAGGCCGATCTATCGCGATTGTTACCTTGTCAATGGCAATATACCGGCCTGTATCTTTATCAAGAATAGCTCTATCATTGACCCAGTTATAAACGTGAGATGCACTATGAAATTTAAGATCAGAAGCCACGTGATCCCATGTCCACCCCTTGAGCCGACGATTGTTGATTTTGTTGATCACTCGCCTATCTTCGGCTGTGATTGCTTTGTGTAATCTCAAAACCCTCTCCAAAACGTCTACTGTAGTAGACACCTTTATTTATACCACCATCTACTACTGTAGTCAATGGTTTTTGTAAAATTTTTCTAAGCTTCCCATGCAGAAAATATTGTTGTATACTGTAGTCAATGGCACGGCTTAGTGAAGACTGGAAAAACTGCATAAATGATCTTTTGAGGGAATTCGGATGTGCAAGTGGCTGGTCAGCAGAGGAATTCACTCAGGGAGCGCTATCGCATGGCTACATATCTCGTATGATGCAGAAAGGTGTCATACCGCAGTGGGATAGCGCAGTTAAATTCCTGAGCTACTTCAGATCAACAGATCATGGTAAAGCACTGACGTGTAGCTGCTTGCGCGCTGCCAACTATCCTATACCAACTGAATGGCAGGAAAAACTTGATATTGACACTCGCTATGCTCGGGCGTGGCTGATTTTGGAGCCATCAACAAAGAACTTATCAGAAACTCGTATAGAAAAAATCAAAGCATCGCTAAGGCAGGTGATAGAGGAACAAGACAACATCATATAACACAAATTCCAGTAATCAGAGGGAGGTTGTGTTATGCTTCATCATTCACTTCATCGTTGTCATATAGAAGTGCGCGCTATAGATTTGGGAGAGGGAGTGCGCTGCGCTTATCTGCCTGATAACAAGACCATTGTTTTGAACTCGCGTCTATCGAGTAAGGAGCAAGCCCATGAATTACGCAGGCAAGCGTGGAATCGTCTATTATTTCCCCACTGGCGACACCCCGGCGATGTTCCAACAAAAATCAAAATATAAAAGTGTGAGGCAATCCTGGCCTTGCCCCCATTACGTTTATGAAGCATTATACTAACATTTCTAGGAGAATACATAATGATACCTGCAGCAGCATATCTTCGCTGCTCGACAGACAAGCAGGAAGACAGTCCTGAAACTCAACTCGGAATCTTGATGGAGTTTGCATCATGTGAGGGGTATAAAATTGTAGCTGTCTATTCAGACGAAGCCGTTTCGGGTGGTAAATCGATAACCACACGGAACGGCTTCAAAAATTTGCTTGCCGAGCGGAAGCCCAAGGGATTTGATACCGTACTACTCGTACGGCTTGACCGACTTTCTAGAAATATGCTGGACTTTATGCAATTTGAAGAAGCAGCGCATAAGCACAAACTTAAAATTGTTTATGCCACGGAGCGTTATACAGAAGATTCTTCAGGTTGGTTGCTCAAACACATCAATGTATTGTTCGCTCACCATTCACGCACCCTTACAGGAGAACGAACTAAAGAAAAGTGCCGCCAGCTTGCCGCACACGGAATCTGGCCATCTGGATATCCACCACTAGGGTTCGCGTATGATAAGAAGACGAAAATCCTCAGTGTCGATGAAGCACGAGGCAGTGACGCTGTAGCAGTATTTAAGACATTTATCGAATCAAACGGCAACAAGAGCCTCACAGCGTCAAGGCTTAATTCGCGTGGAATCCGAACTGCAAAAGGTAATCTCTGGCGCGATGACGGTGTAACATTCCTGGTTACGAATCCCATCTATAGGGGTAGAATACACTACGCCGACATTGATCTGCAGTCCGATAATGTTCCTATCGTTGTACCACCGGAACTCGTTACACACGCCGATCTACTGCTGGGCACAAAACGACGAAGGCAGGCTCGCAAAAGCCCAAATGTTTATACATACACAAGCGTATTGACTTGCGCTCAGTGCGGATGTGGTTACAAGGTTCATGAGGCTCGTAACCGCTATGAGATGTATATTTGCAGGGGTAAAGCAGAAAGTGGAATATGCAGAGACAGCAAGCGCCTTAGCAGCAACTGGCTCAATAAGCTAGTTCCAATTGGCTTAACTAAAGCGCTGGAAGCACACTTGTCTAAATTCGATATATCGAAGGATGATCAGCCCGAAAGAAATAATGATAACCGTATACGATCACTACGCGAATGCAAAAAGCGCAAGCAAGAGATGTATGCTTGTGGCATCATAGAAACGATTGACGAGTTGAAGTCGCAACTGGCTGAGATTGACAAAGAAATAGCTGAATTGTCTACAGCTCCACAAATCACGCCGTTCAACCGAGAGGACCTGATTGAGCTGTCTGTGCATATCAAGGATTATTGGGGTAGAATGTCTACAGATGAACGCAGATCATTGTTACTAACGATGTGCCCTGAGATTTATGTACACTCATCAGAGCCACGGTGGATACGGCTTGAGACACGGCTATCTATAGACTCTATAACAATAGACGAGTCAGACCTGTAAAATACTCTGACCCCCCACGGTATTTCTACCGCAGGGGGTCGTAGTCGGGGAGACAGGATTCGAACCTGCGACCCCCTGAACCCCATTCAGGTGCGCTACCAAGCTGCGCTACTCCCCGACGCTTGGTTCAGGACTTTCAATATACTACTTCCAGCCGAGAGTTGTCAAGCACAAATGAGCACATAGAAACCCACTGGAATGCGTGAGCGAGTCTGTAAGCCGGGTTCTGTCTAGTGTGATCATCTATCTATGCACGCGCATTGCTGCGTGGCTTTAGCGGCGACACCCGGGAGGTCAGCGGGCAGCCTCAGCCCTCCCCTATTCGGCCTTGCTCCAGGTGGGGTTTACCAAGCCTCCGCCTCACGACGAAGCTGGTGGTCTCTTACACCACCGTTTCAGCTTTCCTTCCCTGAGATGGTCCGGGGTCTAGACCCCGGACCATCTCAGGGAAGGGTTTTCTTTTCTGTGGCACTTTCCTTATCCCGACGCACGGGACAGTTGCCGTTGGCAACCACCTTGCCCTGTGGAGCCCGGACTTTCCTCCCCAAGCCAATCGGCTCGAAGCGATCACCCGACTCGCTCGATTTCATGTTATCACCCATGCGGGTATGTTTCAAGCCGGCGCTATAACTAATTAAATAATAGGATACAGGCATGATTACCGCGAATGGAATCATTCTATCTTTTGACAGCCGCAGCCACTTTCGCTATAGTTAAACTTGTGGCAGGTTATAAAAGACTAAAAGGCCTCCTTATAGATATGGAGAGCGTAATTATAGGATACTCCGGTGGGGTGGACAGCACACTGCTTGCAAAGGCCGCAACCGACGCCCTTGGCAAAAAAGCAGTATGCGTGCTGATTGAGTCATGCTTTGTCCCATCGTCCGAAATAGAGGACGCAATCAGTCAGGCTAAAGAGCTTGGTTTCAACCTGGTCAAAATGAGCGTAGATGTGCTCTCACTGGATAATGTGCCGAACAACACACCAGACAGATGTTATCACTGCAAAAAAGCTCTCTTCTCCAGATTGACCGATATTGCAAAGGAGCGGAACATCAAATATGTCCTTGATGGCTCAAATATGGATGATGAATCCGACTCTAGACCCGGCTTGAAGGCAACACGTGAGCTTGGCGTGCGAAGCCCGTTCAAAGAAATAGGTCTTACAAAAGAACACATCCGCGCTATATCACGAGACATCGGCCTCTGCACATGGAACAAGCCGTCATACGCATGCCTTGCATCCCGCGTGCCTTATGGATCTCGCCTGACTGCAGAGCTTTTATATCGGATAGAGAGAGCTGAGGCTGTGCTGAAGGAACTCGGGTTCGGCCAGTTTCGTGTTCGAGACCACGGCGACACCGCGCGCATAGAGCTTATGCCTATCGAGATGGAAAAGATGATAGGCCACTTTGTTCGCGACTGCGTAGTGCGGGAGTTCAAAAGCCTGGGGTATAAATATGTCACGCTCGACCTTATTGGATACCGGATGGGAAGCATGAACGAGGTTATCACTTTTTAGATGGATACAGGACTGCTCAAAAATCTACTTGAGATGGTAAAGAACGGAAGCATGGAAGTTGATGATGCGATGGATCACCTTCGCTCGCTCCCATATGAAGACATAGGCTTTGCCAAGCTCGATAACCACCGAAACCTGCGCAATGGCTTTCCGGAAGTGGTCTTCTGCCAGGGCAAAACCACGGAGCAGGTTGTAGAGATCATGCAACATCTTTGTAAGGGCAATAAGTGCATTCTCGGCACACGC
Source organism: Armatimonadota bacterium (assembly GCA_039679645.1). NCBI lineage: Bacteria > Bacillati > Armatimonadota > Armatimonadota bacterium. Next base: position 34,942 of record JBDKUO010000066.1, on the reverse strand, counting down.
GCAAGCGCAGAGGTTTATGAGGCCGTGAGAACCGAGATTCCGTATTCGAGTTATAACAAATTGGCACGAGTAATTACAATCGGTAAGCCGGCTCGGTCCGAAGACGAGCTTGCCCAGGATGAGAAATATGTTATGATCGTCTGCGGCGGCACAGCCGATATATCCGTGGCGGAAGAAGCGGCAGTCACTGCAAGAGTGCTCGGCAGCCACGTGGAGAAATCCTATGACGTAGGTATCGCCGGATTACATAGGTTGCTAGATCAAAAAGAGACCTTACTCGGCGCAAATGTGATTATAGCAGTGGCCGGTATGGAAGGCGCTCTGGCAAGCGTGGTAGGTGGTATGGTCAACAGGCCGGTCATCGCCGTGCCGACAAGCATCGGTTACGGCGCCAGCTTCGGGGGTCTGGCTGCTCTGCTGTCAATGCTCAATTCTTGCGCAGTAGGGGTAAGCGTGGTGAACATAGATAACGGCTTTGGCGCGGGCTATCTCGCGCACATGATCAATAAGCCACGATAGAAGGGAAAGCACACAGGGATGCGCATAGCATATTTCGATTGTTTTGCAGGTATCAGCGGCGATATGACGCTTGGAGCGCTTGTAGATGCTGGCGCTGATTTCGATAAGCTCAAGCTCGAGTTGGCAAAGCTCAGTGTTGAAGATTACGAGCTGATCCTAAGCAATGTTGTGCGCCAAGGTATCTCTGCTACTGATATTCAAGTCCAACTGCATAACGGTCATGATCATCATAACGGTCACCAGCATGGACGCAGCTTCACTGATATCAAACATCTCATAGAGCAAAGCAGCCTGAATAATAGCATCAAACTCAAATCTATCGCTATCTTCAAGAGGCTCGGTGAAGCAGAGGCTAAAATTCATGGCAAGGGCTTAGAGGAGATTCACTTCCATGAGGTCGGTGCTGTAGACTCGATTGTAGACATAGTCGGGGCTTGCATATGTCTCGATCTGCTCGGAATAGATAAGGTTTACGCCAGTCCAATCCCCACATTCTATGGCACAGTTAAAATCGCCCATGGCACGTTTCCCCTACCCGCTCCGGCGACCGCTGAGATCTTGAAAGACGTCCCCTGGCGCGAACTAGGAATTGAGGGTGAGATAGTAACCCCGACCGGTGCAGCTATATTAGCCGAGCTTGCGGAAGGCTTTGGCCCAATGCCAGCTACGACTTTGAAGGCCACCGGTTATGGAGCAGGCAAAAAAGACTTCGGTATTCCAAATGTCCTGAGAGTGATGATCGGAGAGAATGACGAGGCGGAGTCTCAGTATAAGGGTTTCCCGAAACAACAAAATGATGAGCACAAGTGCTGCAAGCACAGTGAAGTCGCCATACTCGAATCAAATATAGACGACATAGAACCGCAAATCTATGAAGTGGTGATGGAAAGACTCTTCGCAGCGGGCGCGCTGGATGTCTATATGACGCCTATCCAGATGAAGAAGAACCGTCCGGCAGTCCTCTTATCGATCATCTGCGACCCCGAGGACATCGCGGTAATGGGCGATATTATCTTTGAGGAGACCTCCACAATTGGTATCAGGATCGACAAGCGCTCACGCATGTGCCTGCCGCGCGAGTCTATCACTATCGATACTAAATTCGGGCAGATCAGGATCAAAGTCGCGCGCAAGAATGACAAGATCACGAATGCCCAGCCCGAATATGAAGACTGTAAAGCGGCAGCAGCCCAGCACAAAGTACCTGTCAAGCTTGTCAGAGATACTGCCATAGCAGAATTTTATAATAAGCCCTGCGACTAAAGCGACACACTAGTCGGCGCAGGCCGACTTCGTATAGTTGTTGCCGTGGTTTCACCCGCAGGGCAAAACAACGTGATCTAGTCAGATGTCTTCTCGATATAAGGCATAATAGCCTTGTCGAACGATTCCTCACTGTCCCCGGCATCTACACCCTTAAATAGATGCCACTTCTCCACATGCGTAACCGCTTCGTCCGGCCCAATCACTGCAAGCGGTGCAAGAGTCTCCACCTCGATGAAGCTTCCCGCACAATACGTCTCAAAGTTGCAGCCGTAATCGGGATATTCGACATCCTCGAAATACTGGAACCGCTTTACAAATAACGTATCCTCGATGTGATAACCGGCCCACCCCAGCTTCACGGCTGCGCCGATCTTCTGCGGCTCAGGGTATCTTTCATCGGTCTGAAGCCGCACATATTTTTTTCCAAAGGTCCATCTTGGGTCGGTCATGTCTGTAAAATGCCACATCACCATCGGCCGTGATGGCAGCAGATAGTCGTCATGAGAAATAAACGGCTCCTGAGGGAAGAAGCAGAAGCCTCCACCTCTCATTACGGACGGGTTCCATGGAGCAAGTTCCACCGGCCAGAGACCTTTGTTTGTCAGCTTGGATGTGATTGTCACACGTGAGCCGTCTTGGTCGAGTTTGATCAACATCTCCTTTTGAATCTTGGGACTAGGCTCCACCGGCTGGATAAGCCGCACGCTGTCATTGCCGATCACCTCACACTCGACGGGGTCATTGTCCGGGCTATATGTCCTGGGGAGCACCTCCGGCGCATGCCAGAGTCTGCTGCCGCCCCTCGAATACCAGGTCCCCAGATCCGATTCGACTCTCTTGTCGGGACCAAGCTCAGCGAGGATGTTCTCGCCGCCAATAAAACGATAACATGCAATGCGCGGCCCCACATCCGTGGTTGCAAACAGCTCAACGTTCCCATTGGAAAGCCTGTAACAGCCGCCATAGCCGGGATACGAAGTCTTCTCTATTTTCACCATATAAATCTTCCTCCGAAGTCGATTACCAACGTGCGCATTCGACATTTGATTACCCAATCCCTTCTGAAGATGTTGGTGAGCTTGTCCGATAATTTGATTTGGAAACAAATTTCTCCGTTGCAAGGAAGATGGACCAAATGCAGCCGATAAGAGCACAAGACCTAACCAAAATCTACAACCTCGGCAACAAAAGCCGCACAAAAACAGCAGTTGACTCACTAGAAATTGAAGTTCCCGAAGGGGCAATCTTCGGGTTTCTCGGACCCAATGGCGCGGGAAAAACGACGACCATAAAGATGGTCCTCGATTTTGTCAGGCCAACACGGGGAAGCGCAAGCATCTTCGGCAAACCGACAAACGATCCGGCAACTCGAAGTATGATAGGGTATCTGCCAGAACAGCCATACTTTCACAAGTTCCTCAAGCCAATAGAGGTGCTTACGATGCATGCCGGACTGGCCGGAGTAGACCGGCGCAGTGCAAAGAAACTCTCAATGGCCTGTCTAGAGCGCGCGGGCATTGCCGAATACGCCGAAATCCCGATCTCCAAACTCTCAAAGGGGCTAACACAAAGAGTCGGGTTGGCGCAGGCTATAGTCGGCGAGCCTAAACTGCTGATACTCGACGAGCCGACCTCAGGGCTGGACCCAATAGGCCGCCGCTGCGTACGTGATCTACTGATTGAACTCAGAAACGAGGGCAAGACCATTTTCTTAAGCTCACATCTTTTGAGTGAGATAGAGAATGTGTGCGACATAGTCGCGGTCATGAAATCCGGCAAATTGGTAGCTCTCGGCGCTCCCGACTGTGTTCGCAGTTCCAATTCGCAGGTGCTTATACAGACCGAACCAATTGATGAGCAGACGCGCGACAGGCTCAGGTTTATCGGTGTATCTGTGGAACGAAGCAGGGATGACGCATTGTTAAAGATTGATCCTAAAAGCTTATACGATGTTATGCATGTCCTGGAAGACCAGAATATTTCAGTCAACAGGATCGATACACAGCGCGAATCTCTTGAGGAAGCATTTTTGCGGCTTGCCGCATGAGGATAAAGAAATGAGAAAAATCTGGATTATTGCAAAAATGACCCTGCTGGAAAACAGCCGCAAGCAGATATTTCACGTGCTCTGCCTGCTGATGCTCGCTGTTATCGCCGGGTCGACTCTCCTGTCGATTTTCACTGAGGGGACCAAACTGAAGATCCTAAAAGACTTATGTATGAGCTGCATACTCTTCGGAGGAGCTGCGCTGGCAATCGCACTCGGCTCTACCGGCATTCCAAACGATGTGGAACAGCGCACACTCCAGCCAATTGCCGCACGCCCGGTAAGCCGTGCGCAGTATGTAGCAGGAAAGTTTGTCGGCACATTCCTGACGGTGGCGATGGGAGTTATGGCGATGGCTCTGGTGTTTGCCGTGCTGATCTACTCATATCAGCGCAGTATTGACACGTTCTTGCCCTTGGCAACCGGATTCGCGCTATTGGAAGTTGCAATCATAGCCGCCATAGCCACATCGCTCTCGACTGTGGCAAGCCCTGCGGTCACATCGCTGGTCAGCTTCTTGATATATGTATGCGGGTCGGTCAAGATAGGCTACTTTGGAGGAATGATAGAACGGACCGGCAGCACATTCGTGAGGATATTTTATTCGGGAATATATCATATACTGCCGAACCTGGAGTGCTTCAATCTAAAAACCGCACTCGTGCACAATGATTCGATCCCGGTTGCATATTTGCTGCAGGTCGCCATATACGGTGTATGCTATGCGGCATTTGTGCTCGCGCTCGGCACATTTAATTTCTCCCGCAAGGAGATATAGTGATGAAATACCTGAAATACATCATTGTCTGCATTATCTCTATATTGTCCATTCCGGCAATGGCTGATGGCGGCCCGGAAGAACTCGGTCATCACTGGCAATCACACGCATACATCGGCGAAATCCATTTTCAACTTATAGTGATGGCTGCTCTGACTCTTGCCATAATCGCTACAAGCATAGTAATGCGAAAGAGGAGAGCATGCCGATGAAGCGCAAACTGATTATGGCCGGGCTAATGGCGCTGCTTTTTTCGGGAACATGCATAATCGAAAATGACGCCGTCTCAAGCAGGCCAAGAACGGATATGGACTCAAACACATCATCCGTGTATATGCTTGCCGGTGAGTTTCGCACTGTTTTTGCGAATTTGTTGTGGATCAAAGCGGAGCAGTATCATCATGAATACATTGCGCGCGGCAAAGACTGGACAAAAGATGATGAGTTACTGGGCCTGATCAGGCTGATAACCAAGCTTGATCCACATTTTCCTGAAGCTTATGCAGTAGGAACATATCTCTATGCGGACGGGCGCAAAGACAATCGCGAGGCGATGAAATATCTTCTTGAAGGCATATACAATAATCCCAAAGAATGGGACCTCCACCAGATTGCTGCAATTATGTATGCGCGCAAAGTTCACAACTACGAACGCGCGATATATCATGCAAAACTGGCATTGAAGTATTGCGATGATGACTTCTATCGAAAATCAAATAGAAGACTGCTCAAAACCATAGAGCAAGCCACGAGGCAGGCAAAGAAAAGCAATACATAAAATCAAAATCTCCTGGCAAGGTGCAAGTTGGATTTGCACTTTGCCAGGAGATTCTCAGCCTGGGCGAGAGAAGTTCCCAGACTTTTTATTTATTGTTGAGCAGTCTGCACATCAGTCCGCTGTTCGCATTGAAGGAATATCACATCAAATTTGTCCAAAAACTTGCCTCTTGAGTTTTCTTCCAAAAGCAGCTTTGCATCCTCATCCGCTATTATGGGATCAGAGTCAGCCTTTCCGTCAACACGAAGCGCTTTGACAATCATCGGGTTTGATCCGCAACGATCATTTTTCTTTGCATCTTCCATTGATTTCACATAAACTACGATGCCGTGATCTTCCAGGAAATCCATATCGAACTTGACAGTGCCCCACACTTCAGTCCCGTCCGACTGTCGAATCTTGGGGCTCATACACCTCTTTAGAGTCATGCCACTGGCATCTATTATCAGTGAAGTATACGGTCTTCCCGGCTCAGAGGGCTTTGCAAGTTCGACCTTGGCGCTTTCGGTCGTGATGCTTGCAGCAGTGCCATCCTGCTCACCATCCGCCCACACCGGTAAAGCCGACGGCACGATCAAGAGAACGCAAAATACACACAGTCCAAATTTAGCCATGGCCTCTACTCCCCACATCAGAACCCGGCAGCGTCCCTGATCCTCGCAAGTTAGCCGGGTCTACTACTAACCTGTTGTTCCGCGCTTACAAACAATTCCAAACTCGTATGAATGCGGGGTTTTATCATATGACACAAGTCACAATCTGCCGTCTTCCACAATAATAACATTGAGTTTGTCCATGAATCCGCATTTGGCATTTTCAGCCATCAGCGCTTGAGCATCCGCGTCCGATATAACGGGATCGGAGTTGAAACGGCCGCCCGCTTTACCAATAGCCCTTATGATCAACGGATTCGAGCCACACCGCGAATTTTTCATGGCCTCTGCTATCGAAGTCGCATACGATGCGATTCCATGTTCAAGAACGAAGTCCTGGTCCACTTTAACAGTGCCCCACACCTCCGAGCCATCCGCTCTGCGGATCTTTGGGCTCATGCATCGGTCAAGCTTATAGCCAATTGTGTTGAAAATCACGGACGTATATGGCTCAGCATCGACCGACGGCTTCACCGAAGTTGGAGCATCGGCATCTGCGGCCTTGATATCGGCGGCAAGAGACACTTTCACGCCATCGGGCTTTGGCTCCTGATTCAAAGCCTGGCTTAAAAGCACGGAGCCCGGAGCGCTCTGCCCATACATTGGAGCGCGAACGGTCACTATTACCATCGTATCGCCTTCAATCTTCTCCTTGCGCTCATCTACCACCTCAACATTCCTGACATACCCCTCGATCCTCTGCCGAATGACCGCATCTTCCATGTAGTCTTTGCCGATGGCCTCAAAACTTATGGTTGTACCCTCAATAGCGGCCAGCAGGTTTGCTATCGCCTGCATCCTGGCATAACCCTTCGCCTTGAGGTATGCTTTAGCCCTGTTAGGCTCTTCCTTGATCGATGGAATGACGCCCTCACCAGTGGCAGTGTAGATCAGATCGGTCCAGTCAATCTGGGACTTGCCGCTTACCCTCTGAACGCTGGATTCGCAGAATACCTGTGAAGCCATTGCAGCGCACAGCACCATGCAGATTATTATCACTTGTATGCTTTTCATATCCTTGTCCTCCTCGTATGAGGTTCATAAATCAAACCACTTACAGGTACTTTAGACTGAAACACGAGTTCATCATTGCCCATTTAATTGCAAAGCCGCCAAATAAGGGCACACTTTCGGGCTGCGCTGCGTATAATCTACCGAGCGCAAATATCTGCATGGTATAATTTAATACAAAATACGAGGTTTTCTATTGCAATGAAAAAATGGATTGTTGTCATAGCACTGCTTGCAGCTATGATTATCTCTTACAACTGGCTCTCCAGCAATCAAATCGAACCAACGCGGGAAGAGGCAGTAAAACCACCGCCGAAGACTCCCCAGAATAAGGCTACTATGGCCGCTGGTCGCGTCGTCGAACTCCATACTACCAAAGGCGAGATCGATTTCGTTCTGTTCGACAAGGACTGCCCGAAGTCGTCAAAGAGAGTTGCCGATCTTGCGGAGAAAGGCTCCTATAACGGTGTCAAATTCGAGCGTGTCGAGCCGGGAATACTGATCCAAACCGGACTGGCTAAAACGAAAAAGCCGCTGAAGACTATACCAAGAGAGTTTGCCGATGGGCTTATCAATACCAAAGGAGCAATTGGTATGGCTCGAAAAGAGGCTGTCAACAGCGCCATCAGCGTGTTCTATATACTAATCGAGCCCCTGCCACAGTTGGATTATGAGTACACTGTGTTCGGCAGATTGATTCGTGGAATGGACGTTGTTACTTCCATTAAAAAGGGCGACACAATCAAAAGCGCAAAAGTCCGTCCAATTACGGATGCCGATCGAAAGCAATTCTCAAGGGTGCTGAAGATCGAGTCAGAGAGGCGAGTTAATTAACAGATTTCTTCAGTGTTAAAAATCGTGAAGGTTAATCGCATATACATTGGGGAATTATCAATATGCGGCACAGTTTGTACCGCTAATCCAAAACAAGTGGATAAGGAGGATCACTTGTGGAAGAGATAATTGGACAGAAATTTATTATTACCATTGGCTGGTCTCCCGAGTCGGGAGAGCGTGTCACCGAAGGTGACGTAAAAGAAGCAATCGAGGAACTGGTTTTAGATCTGGACGAAGATGCCGTGGTCGAGGTTGAGGAAAGCATCGGGCAAGATTAGTCCGAGACGCAAAGCCGTCGCGGAGGCTATAGAGTGATTGAGTCAAAAATAACGCACGGCAACGTGCTCGAGCTTGAACGTGCTCGCATTTGTGTGCTCGAATCTATTAACGAAACAGGAACTGAACAGACCGGCATCATTAATACGTTCGGCAGAACGCTCGCTGAACCGATAATGCGTGGTGCGATTCGGAGTGTCTGTGATATTGCCTTGACCGATGGATATGCAGCACATTCATCGGACACCATCGGTGCAAGTGATAAACACCCGTGCAGCCTTGGTATCCTCGCAGAATCGATTTCTCCAGAAAAAGTATTGGAACCGGGCACAGCTATAGTTGTGCATACCGGTGACTGCCTGCCCACAGGCGCGGACACGGTGGTGCCGTCAGAAAAGACATACAGACCGGATGGCGGGCCCGAAGTACTGATCCTTGCTGAGGTCAAACCAGCCTGCAACGTTCAATCAACACAAGCACATGATCAACAAGACACTGTCATGATCACCAAAGGCACTGTCATCGGTCCTGGTGAGATGTCGCTTTTGGCGCATCTCGGCAAACCGGGCATATGCGTCAGGCGCAAACCACGAGTAGCAATTATAACCACTGGAGCAGATGTCGTGGAGATCGTCGAGAAAATTAAGCCGGGTATGACAAGAAACAAGGCTCGCTACGAAATAGTCGGCATGATCATGGAGGCGGGATGTGATTTGGGACGGCTGATTCATGTCAGAGACGGAAGAATCGGCATTGAAAAGGCTATATCTGAGAGTCTGGATTCTGAAATAATAGTTGTCTCGCTCGGCGACAAAGACAAGCACGAAATTGCTGTGAACGCTCTTGCGAATCTGGGTGATGTTCGATTTGCCGGTATTCATATTTCACCTGGGCTGGCCACAGCATTCGGAATGGTCGAAGGCCGACCTGTTTTCATCACATCCGGCTCATATGCATTGGAATCATTTGAAGCTCTAGTCAGGCCGGCCTTACAAAAATCGCTCGGCCGCGCTGAGATTGACAGGAGAATTGTCAGCGCGACACTCGGCGAGCCGCTGCGTCTAGTCCCAGGCAGCACTCATTACATTCGCTCCAATACAATCTACAAAAACGGATGCTATGAAACGCATCCGATAACCTCCGGCAGGGTGCAGCAAAACAATTGCATAAACTCAATTGCAATTGCCACTCCAGAAATCAGCTCACTGAAGCGAGGCGACAAGGTCAACATTATAATGCTTTAACATAAAGAAAAGCTGCCGGATGAAAATCCATCCGGCAGCATCAAGCTCCTCTTTTCCTCCATATCGGCTAAACTAAGCAGCCATTGCAAAGCATGCCGATGTTCTTGACAGTTTGCCCGAAAGTCTCAGCACGGCCTTTGTATGAATCTGGCACACACGCGATTCGGTTACTCCGAGCACTGCGGCAATTTCTTTCTGGGTCAGATTTTCGTAGTAATAAAGAGCTACAACCTGCTTCTCCCGCTCCGGAAGCTCATCTATCGACTTAACAAGAAGCCTCTTTTGATCAGCGCGCTCCGCGCATGATGCAGGGTCATCAAATTCACTATCGCCTCTGGCAAGGATATCACCACCGCTGGCGATCATTTCGTCGAGCGAGAGCAAAGCCGATTGACCGACATCAGCAAGCATCTTCTCAAGCTCCGTAACTTCGATCTCAAGATACTGGGAAACCTCAGAATCAGTTGGCGGGCGCTTGTACTGCATTTCTAGCCGGGCATACGCGTCACGAAGAATTGTCTCATTTCTTCGCACAGACCTGGGGGTCCAGTCCAAGCTTCTGATGATATCGATCACTTCGCCCCGGATTCGAGTCAGCGCATAGGTCTCAAATTTGACATTGCGCTCGGGGTCGAACTTCTCGATTGCGTCAATTAGCCCAATGACTGCATGACCGATCAGGTCATCATAGCCCAATGCGCCCGAAGGCGACAGGTTGAGACGGTCTACGGCGTATTTCGCCAGGTAGGCGTACTCGGTGATGAGGCCGTCCCTTGCCTGTTCACTTCCATTTTGTTTGTACTCCCGCCACAGCTTCTCTCGCTGAACCATGGTCAATCAACCTCTCTGATTACTTCTTATGACTCTTGTGACTCAGCATCTTCTTCTTGCTGAGTTGAGCTTTTCAACACTGCCACCAGCATACCGCCTAGCTGGCCCAAGACAATCCAACAAACAAAGAATGCACCTATGGACTTTATAACAATCCATATCAGATCCTCACCGGCCAGCCACAACACCATGCCGACACTGAGGAACACAACCAGCCCGATCAGCAGGCTTATCAGCTTCCACACGGACTGGATCATCCTACACCCCTACCAGTTCCATTTCCATAGGAGCCGATATAAACTCGCGCCTGCGAATCCTGTCGTCCAACTTGATCGCCATCTTCCTTAGCCAAGGCCCAACCGCACACTGCGGTGATGAGAGCACTAGAGGCTTCTGCGTGCGGATCGCCCACCCTACAGTGCCGTCACTGGGCAGATATTCATATCTCTGAAAGCTCCTGCCAAGAAATCGCTCACATACATTCTTCAATCCGTCGGCGACTGCGCTCGCTTGCGCGGGAGATGCGCAGCAGTTGGCGACAAGCGTAATTTGAGCATCGGGAAGCCTGGAAACCAGCACTTTCATCGCAGCATACGAATCGGTAATGGATGTCGGCTCAGGCGTGGTCACTACCATTACCTCATCCGCAAATGCTAAGATTGAGGAGACTGACTCGCTGATTCCGGGTGAAGTGTCTATTATGACTATCTCACCGTCAGTGGCCGTCCTGAGAACGAAATCAATCAGGCTGACTCCTGCCTGCCCATCAAGGTTCGCCATATCCTCCAAACCCGATCCCGACGAAAGCAGTTTCAAACCCTCGGGGCCGTCACTCCATGCGTCGGACGCATCGACTTTGCCGCGAAGCACATCATTGAGAGTATATTTCGGTGCAATACCCAGCAGCACTTCGGCGTTGGACAAACCGAAATCTGCATCCACCAGCCGCACACGTCTTCCTGAACGAGCAAGCAGCAGCGCAAGATTTACAGCAATGCTGGTCTTACCTACCCCACCCTTACCGCTTGTTACGGCTATAGTATAGAGCTTTGGTGGCCGTAAATTTGACCCGCAGCACATAACCCTGTCTCGAACAAGCTCCCTTAAAGCCTCGGCCTGATCAAGCATCAAACAACCTCCAACACTACTCGGGCAATCTTGCCCGCATCGGCAAAATCTATGTCCTGTGGGACATTCTGCCCCGCCGTGAGGCATGAAATACCAAGCCCAGTCCGCAGAGGCAGATTAACTACACACCCTCTGCTGGGCGATTCATCCAGCTTTGTGATTATAAGTCTGGTAGGCGAGAGGACCTTGAACTTTTCCACTGCCTCTTGCTGAATCTCAGGCGCCAGCGACGCTGCTATAACAAGATGCGTCTCGGTCGGCGATGCGGCATCCACAAATGCTTTTAGTTCCTGAAGATGCTCGTCACTGCGCTGGCTTCGCCCGACCGTGTCGATAAGCACAACGTCTTTGTCCTGGTGCTTGGCAACATCGGCAGTCACTTCTTCAGGTGAAAGAGCAATTTCCAATGGCACGCCCATAATTCTGGCATAAGTGCGTAGCTGCTCCACAGCGCCGATTCTGTATGTATCTGCCGTAACCAGCGCGACTTTCTTGCCTTGCTCCAGAGAGAACTTTGCGGCAAGTTTCGCCAGTGTGGTGGTTTTCCCCACACCGGTCGGCCCGACGACTGCGATCACCTGACGTCTATCAAGCACCAGCGGTGTTGCAAATCCCTGCATCTTTGCAGCAAGCATAGAGGCAAGCTGAGTAGGGTCCTCTATTGAAAGCAGATCGGAAAGCACTCCTCGCGCTATCCCCTCATCTACTCCACATCTGATTAGAAGAGGTTTATCCTGGCTTATGGATGGGCTTTGAATCGACTGCCCTGCCAGAAGCCTTTCCACAACTGCGCTGAGTTCTTTTAGTTCAGAGCGAAGTTGACCAATCTCAGACCCACCGTCTGTTGCGACGGCTGTTGTGCCATAGAGCTTTGCGGCTAGCGGTGCTGCAGACGGGATTGTTTGTGGAGCCTGCATTACAGGCTTCGGCTCAGCCGCTTCGCCTTGGAATCGAGGCATCTGCATATCCGTACTCTCTGCTCTCTGCTCTCCACTCTCCGCTATATCTTCAATGGCGGCCATAAGCTCCACTTTTCCATGTCCACCCAGGCCAAGCAGCCCTCCGGCCTTTACATGCTTGGTATTGAGCACCACCGCATCCTCGCCAAGTTCCATCTTGGCAAGTACGAGCGCTTCCTGCATCGTCGGAGCCTCAAAGGTCTTAATTCGCATTTTTAAGCTTCACCATTCCTATAGAGTCAACATTGATATCAGGTGCGATCTCCGCATATGAGAGAACCGTAAGATTGGAGAATGATTGCTCAACCAGTCCCCGCAAGTGCATCCTCGTCCTTGGGGAGCACAGTGCAATGGGAGTAAATCCCCGCTCAGTCAGGTTCTCTACCTGAACACGTATAGCAGATAGCAATTCCTGTACCAGGCTTGGATCCAGAATCAACCGTGCTCCAAGCTCGGTCTGCCTGATGTTATCAGTGATTATCTGCTCCACACTCGGATGCAGGCCAAACACGGAAATCTTGCCGTCCGGACCCTGATGCTGCCTGCAGATCGCAAGCGCAAGACGCTGGCGCGTGTATTCCGTCAGAATATCAGTATCTTTGGTGGCTCCCGCAAAGTCGGCCAGTGATTCGAGTATGGCAACGATATCGCGAATTGAGACTCGCTCAGCGAGCAGGTTCTGCAATACTTTCTGAACATCGCCAACACCCATGACTTCTGGTATAAGCTCACTCACCACAGTCGGAGCCTCTTCTTTAGCGGCGTCAATCAACTGCTGTGTCTCCTGCCTGGTGAGCAGTTGCGCAGCATGCTTGCGGACAAGTTCGGTAAGATGCGTGACTAGAACAGTCGTCGGATCGACAACAGTGTATCCCGCAACTTCAGCAAACATCTTCTGAGACTCCGATATCCAGGTGGCTGGAAGATTGAACGCAGGTTCGACCGTATCTATCCCGTTGAGCTTCTCAGTAGCCCCACCCGGGTTCATGGCGAGATATTGATTGAGGAAAACCTCCCCACGCGCAATTTCAGTGCCGCGTAGTTTTAGTACATACTCGTTGGCACCGAGCTGGACATTATCACGAACCCTAATAGCCGGAACCAGAACGCCCATGTCCATAACTGCCTGCTTGCGAATCATAGTGATGCGGTCAAGCAGTTCACCGCCCTGTTTGGGATCGGCAAGCGGGATCAGGCCGTAACCGACTTCCAAAGCCAAAGGATCGACACCAATCAGATCGGTCATCGACTCAGGGTTAGTGGGCGCTGGAGCAGCCGCTTTCAATGCCTTTGCCTTAGCCGCATCAATGGCAGTCTGCTTCTCATTCTGAGCCAGGAAATAGGCGACCAATCCGGCAAGCCCGGCAGCCGAAAGCAGTGGAATTTTAGGCATTCCCGGCACGATCACAAGCACACCAAAAACAGTGGCCGTTATTGCGATAGCTTTAGGTCTGGAGAATATCTGGGTCATAAGTTCCAAGCCAAGACTCTTCTCAGAACCGTTCTTAGTTACCATCAAACCTGTAGCAGTAGAGATGAGCAACGCAGGAATCTGAGTGACCAGACCTTCACCAACGGTCAGCAGCGTATAAGTCTGCAGAGCCTGCATTATGTCCATCCCGTGCTGGGCGATACCCACGGCAAACCCACCGAGGATGTTCACGATGATCATTATTATAGCCGCAATAGCATCACCACGCACAAATTTGGTGGCGCCGTCCATGGCTCCGTAGAAATCGGCTTCGCGCCCCACATTTTTTCGTCGACGCTGTGCTTCTTTTTCATCAATGATTCCAGCGTTGAGATCGGCGTCAATTGCCATCTGCTTGCCGGGCATAGCGTCCAACGTAAACCTCGCGGCGACTTCAGCGACACGTCCCGCACCATTTGTGATAACCACAAACTGAATTATGATCAAGATTATGAAAACAACTATACCGACAACGTAGTTACCGCCGACCACGACCGAACCAAATGCGGATATAACAGCACCGGCATCAGCATGCAGCAGAATAAGCCTGGTTGCGGATATGTTTAGAGATAATCTGAAAAGCGTCGTCATCAGCAGCAGCGATGGAAACGAGCTGAATTGCAAAGGCTCAGAGGTATACATCGAGACGAGTAGAATTGAGAGCGCAAGTGCAATATTCGCGCAAAGCAGCATGTCCAATACCCAGTGCGGCAGCGGCAGGATCATCATTCCGACGATCATAACCGCCACGCCCGCAATCATCACATCACTGTGACGACTCATCGCACCAAGCGGCGAGGAAGACTTATCCTGTTGTTGTGGAACTGCTACAGCCATTATTCACCTTAATAAGTCAGTCGGAAAGCGCTCAACTTTTTGACTATCTAGCCAGCTTCTTGCTGAGTTTGTATACATAAGCAAGAATCTCAGCCACTGCCTGGTAGAGTTCGGCTGGAATCTCGTCACCGATCTCAACCGAAGCATACAGCGCTCGGGCCAACTGGACATTTTCAACAATGGGAACATTGTTTTCGCCTGCAATTTCCTTGATCCGCTTAGCAATAAGGTCTTGGCCCTTGGCCACGACAATCGGCGCAGAGCCCCTCTCCGAATCATACTTAAGAGCAACCGCAAAATGCGTCGGGTTGGTAACGACAACATCCGCTTTAGGCACCTCGCGCATCATTCTCCGCTGAGACATCTGGCGCTGCTTTTGACGGATCTTGCTCTTAATCAGCGGGTCTCCTTCAGACCGTTTTAAGTCTTCCTTGACTTCCTGCTTAGTCATTTTTATGCTCTTTTCGAGCTGATGACGCTGGAACATATAGTCAAGCGCGGCGATGATAAACAGTGCAATCGCCGCTCGAAGAAGCACCTGCCATACGAGTTGTCCGATAACAGAACAAGTTGTAAAATATCCGGCGCCAGTCAAACTTGCGATCTCTGTATATTTGTCTCGAATAAATGAGAAAACAATATATCCTATAATTGCAATCTTTGCTACAGACTTTGCCAGTTCTACCCCGGCCTGCATCGAAAACATTCGGGTTATACCGGAGAGCGGGTTCAGCCTCTCAGCCTTGAACTGCAGCGCTTTGCCTGATATAGTCAGCCCAACCTGTAGTACATTCGCCACAAATCCGATAACGGCCACACCTAATACCAAAGGAGCAATCGCCGGGCCTATTGCCAGCAATAACCGTACCACCCGTGAGCTGACGTCGCCAATCACGAGATCATGTGTCGGAAAACGAGTAAATGATTCAACTGCCACGCCGCGAAGTCTGTCGACGACCATAGGACCGGTCACGCGCAAGATAATCAGCGACGTAAGTAAGATTAATGCCGAGTTTAGCTCCACACTGCGCGCAACGCGTCCCTCTTCACGAGCTTCTTGCCGCCTACGGGGGGTCGCCGACTCGGTTTTGTCCTCAAGTCCCATCCGCTATACCTTCAAATGCTTCAGCAGAGCGATAATGTCGCCATGCATTCCACTAAACAAACCGACCATTACACCCACCGCTATCGGCAGCACAGCCATCATTGCAACAAGGCCAACAGTAAGCTTTGCCGGGAAGCCCACGACAAATACATTGAGTTGGGGAACGGTGCGGGCAAGAATACCCAGTGCGACATCAGTGAGGAAGATTGCCCCAACAACCGGAGCCGCTATCCTCAAAGCAGCAAGGAAGATCGTTCCGAATATTTGCATCATACCGGCACCAGTCTCCGGTGAAAAACCCATTTGGCCTAGAGGCAGTATCGCAAAACTATCCGCAAGGCCCCTTATCATTATGTGATGTCCGTTCACCGCAAGAAAAACAAGTGTGGCTGCCAGGTTTTGAAGCTGGCCGAGCACAGCGTTCTGCTCTTTGGTCATCGGGTCAACTACTTGCGCAAATCCAAAACCCATCGAAAGGTCGATATAGGCTCCGGCCATCTGAATCGCTGCAAACATCAATGAAGCTAGAAAGCCCATCAACACTCCGATCATAGCCTCCTTTATAATCGCAAAAAAGAACGGCAGCAGATCGAATGATGCGCTCCAGGGCTGCGCCATCGGCAAAAACACAAATGTAAGCGCCAGCGCGATGCAGATACGCACCATCGGCGCCACATTCGTATTGCCGAATATGGGCGCTGACGTGAATATACCACCCACTCGCGCAAGCACAAGCAGAAAGGTCAATATTTGAGCTATACCAAATCCGAGGATATCCATAATTATTGAGTCACAACGTCACTGCGTCGTGCGTCATAACGTCGAGATTAGACGTGGAACGTTATGACATTTAGACGCAAAGACGGTCAGTGCACCAGATTGGGAAGACTGACGAATAGTTTAGTTGTGAAAGACACCATGCTCCTGAGCATCCATGGCCCAAAGACCACAAGCGCAGTCACGACAGCAAGTATCTTCGGCACAAATGTAAGTGTCATCTCTTGAATCTGAGTAGCAGCCTGAAACACGCTCACCACCAGACCTACAACCATTCCCAGACCCAAAGCCGGCGCGCATATCATAAGCGCTATCATAACCGCGCGCTGTGCTAGATCAAGAACTCCGGCATCAGTCATTTACTTACTCCGTTGTGAGTTATTAGTTGTGCATTACGAATTGCACCAGACGTGGTTATAGCAATTTTCGGGCCAGGGTGTCTTGGGGCAGCTATAAGGCGTACAGTAAAAAGTCCGGGCCTAGACCCGGACCATCAAAAACAAGATATAAAAAACGAGCTAGTGGAAACTCAGAGCAAGCGAGCGAACTATGAGGTGCCAGCCGTCTACAAGCACGAACAGCAGTATCTTAAAAGGCAGTGATATCATTACCGGCGGCAGCATCATCATACCCATCGACATCAGAGTCACGGAGACAACCATGTCGATTACCAAGAATGGGATAAAGATTACGAAACCGATGGTAAAAGCTGTCTTGAGTTCGCTGATTAGAAATGCAGGAATGAGCACATGCATCTGCAGATCGTCTTTAGTATGCGGTCTTGGCGACTTCGACAGGTTAATAAACAAGCCAATATCCTTTGGACGGGTCTGCTTCAGCATAAAGTCCTTAATAGGGCCTGTGGCATTGCTTGTCGCCTTATCAAACGATATCTTATGATTCATATATGGCTGAAGCGCGGTTGTATTAACTTGCTGCCACACAGGAGCCATAGTAAAGAATGTCAGAAATAATGCAAGGCCGACCAGAACCGAGTTGGGCGGGACTTGAGCAGAGCCTATTGCACTGCGTGTAAATGAGAGCACGATAATAATCCGTGTGAATGATGTCAGCATGATCAGCAGCGCAGGAGCAAGGGATAGAATGGTCAATATAAACAGTATCTGCAGACTACTAGATACCTCTTCGGGGCTTTTTGCGCTTCCCACACCTATGTCTATCTTTGGCACAGGTGTTCCGCTTTGAGCAAAGCAGGGCGCACTAGCGAATACAAGGCACGCAACCATCAATACAAATAACACAACGATCGCTTGCTCATTTCGAGCGATGCGGGATATTTGCCTTTTTATATCCTTAACAGCAGATTCCTTGTTGTTCCTCCTCGGAATGACGGCTGTAATACGTTTTGCTATTTGTGTAGAGCGAAACTCAGACATCCCTAAAAGTCCTTCGGAAGCATCCTACTTCCCTCACCTTGTCTTGCAGAAACGAACTGGATTCCCTCAGCATTTGAGCGACGGTTTTTGCGCTCTCAGTCGTGTCTGTCTTGTTGCCAAGAAACATCGATAGCTGTTCCTTAAACCCGCCTGCCGGCTCGCCGCCGGTGGGGACATTTGCATCAGTCTCAGTAACTTCTTCGGGGTCAAGCTCCGCAACCAGACTGATCTGGTTTGCGGTCGATGCCACCAGAAGTCTCTTAGAGCCGACCGCCACAAGATGAAGTGACTTGTTCGCTCCGAGTGCGGAATGCTCGATGACCCTTATCCGTCCCTGACTTGCACCCATTGTTGACTTGAAGTTCGTAAACTTCTTCAAGACAACGACTGTCCCATAGGCCAGAGCCAGCACCAATGCCAGCTTGAAGATGAAACTCAAGGCCGTAACATAAACAGGAGCCTCTTTTTCATCCGAAGGTTCCTTGTTCGCCGATTCCAGCGACGCAAGAAAGTCCTGCTCTCCACTATTTGCTTTCGCGACTGTCGTTTGAGACGAGCTCTTGTCTGACTTCTTCACATCAGGCTTAGAAGCCACGCAAGGCACAGCTACTGCAAGCAGCATGATCACAGCAAGAACTATGCCAGCTATTTTAAGCAGCCTTAGCATTGATATGCCTTTCATTTGCCCCGACAATCTCGGTTATCCTTACACCGAAGTTCTCATCTATCACAACGACTTCTCCGCGCGCAACAGTCTTGTTGTTAATGACAACCTCGACCGGCTCGCCGGCATGCTTGTCCAGTTCAACAACCCTGCCCGGACCCAACGCCAATATTTCACGCACCGATAGTGTCGATCTGCCTAGTTCGACAGCCACATTAAGCCGGACATCCATTATCAATTCAACACCATTTCGGGGTTCGGGACCCGAAACAGAAGCCACCGGCGCAAAAGCTGCGGCACGCACTGCCGGCTCAGGCGCGGAACTGACCGTTATCACCGGCTCCGCCGCTGCAGCAGGCGCTGCTTCCACCTTTTCAGGCTCCGGCGCTGCAGATGATGCATCCGCTGCCTGTTCACCATCTGCTTGAGCATTGGCTTGTGCAGCGCCACTTATTAAAGCCTCTATTTCGGCTTGAGAAATTACTTCGTCTCCCATATCTTCACCTCCTGAGCTATATGCCTACTGCATTGCGAATTCATTAAAATATACTTCCACGGCCTTGCCTTCTTCGAGGCGTTCGTTGACAGCCGCGATTATATCTTTCTTCAGTTTTTCCTTGCCATTCGGCTGAGATAATTGAGCAAATGTCTTGCTGCTGAGCACTTCTATGACAGCGTCTCTGATGCGAGCGTCAGCTCCGCCTGATTCGCCTTCTCCACCACCACTAGCCTTCGCTCCCTCTACTGCAAGAACCACGGTCGTTTTCAGATACCTTACCTGCGATGTATCGGCAAGATTGACGACAAAGTCCCCAAGCTCCATTTCAGTTGTTGGGAGTTTCACTGCTTTTGCATCTTTCGCGTCCCCTTTGGATTTGAACGCCATGAACCCGATTCCGCCCAAAACGACAACAACCCCCAATGCAATGATCATTATCGTTTTGCCCATGCCTGTTTTGTTCATCATCAATCTAAGCTCCTTTGTATAACCGAATCCTCAGGATTGCTGATCCTTCTAGGACTCTCCTTTGCTTCCTTGCCATATATAGTATCGGGACGCAAGATCACTATCTCGACCCTTCTATTCTTTCGTCTGTTTGCATCAGTATCATTCATCGCCACCGGCCTGACATCTCCGTATCCTGCGGCGGCAAATCTCCATGACTGCAATTTTTTGCGCTCCACAAGATATCTCAAGACATTTGTCGCCCTCGCTGTTGAGAGTTCCCAGTTGCTGGGATATCTTGATGATCTGGTCGGCAAATTGCATGTATGCCCTTCTATCTGAACAAGGTTATCAGTTTGCGTTAGCGTGCCGGCGATTTTATCGAGCAGCGGGTAGGCATTTTCACGTATTGTCGCACTGCCTGACTTAAACAATAAGGCATCGCTACCTATCGTAATTACTATGCCTCTTTGGTCTTCACCAATTGCGACTGTATTATCACCCGATGTGTTCTCGATAAAATTCACCAACGGTTTTAGGACTCTCCATGACACACCTGCAGTATCCCCCTGAACTGCCGATGGTTTTGGACCAAACATTCCACTTGCTCCAAGCGGCGATTTGCCTTGACCATTTATCATCCCGCCAAACCCTGAACGTATCGAAAATGCTGCTTCTCGGAATTTGGACAAGTTGAGCACGGACATCGAATACATCATAATGAAAAACGCCATCAGCAGCGTGATCATATCTGCATATGTCAGCAGCCAGCGTTCGGAACTGCCATGCTCTTCATTTTCCGACTTTCTCCTCATGCCGCCATCTTTTCCCGACCACGTTCGACTTTTGCCTTCTCCCTTTCTGCTCTCATAGCGGGCGGAAGGTAAGCCATCATTCGGGTCTCAACAATTCTGGGATTGTCTCCCGCCTGAATAGACATAACGCCTTCGATGATCATCTCATAAGCAAGCACTTCATCGGCCGTCCTGGATTTAAGTTTACTTGCAATCGGCAAATATACCAGGTTGGCAAAAGCAACACCATATAGTGTTGCAACAAATGCCGCTGCTATGGCATGCCCCATTTTCCCTGGTTCATTGAGCTTGGCCAGCATGCTTATCAAACCCATAACCGTTCCGATGATACCAAGGGTCGGCGAGAACCCTCCAAGAGTTGAAAATATTGTTTCACCCATCTTATGCCGGTCTTGCATAGCAACTATCTCGGTCTCAAGAATCTCGCGCACCATAACGCTTGGAGTTCCGTCAACAACCAGCTCGACGCCTTTACGCAAAAACCTGTTGTTTATTTTTTCGGCAGCTTCCTCCAGCGCCAATACCCCTTCACGTCTCGCAATCTTTGCAAACCCGACCATAAGGTCTATAACCTCGGTCTGATTCAAATTTGTGCTTACAAATACATTCTTCAAAATGGAGGGTATTGTTGAAAGAATCTTTACGCTTGAACCGATAGTGGTCGCGCCGATAGTGCCACAAACCACAAGCACAAGCGCTGGAAGATTAAACAGATCTTTTACAGATCCGCCTTCCATGTTCAAGCTTAAAAATAGTGCACCCCATGCCAGCGCGAGGCCAGCGACAGTCGCTAGGTCCATCTCTCATAACCTTTCACATCTGCTCTGAGCAAGCTGTTGCCCTTGTTACCCTTTGCGCCAAAGACTCTATGGTTCTTAGCTATCAGTCGCCGGTAAAAAACAACCTTTGAGACAACATCTTCAACCGCTTCACGCACCATGATTTTCTTGCCGGTTGTCAAAGTAACCAGGGTATCAGGTGTGCGCTCCACGGACTCAATCAGGTCCGCATTCACGATTACATCTGCGTCGTTATAGAGCGTTAGCTTAATCATATCTATTTCCTCATAGCTTCCCTCCAAGCTAGATACCTGGAGGGAAGCTAATGACTAATCAATTTACCTCTTCAAAGATACGAGTTCCTGAAGGACCTCGTCAGAAGTCGTTATAATACGGGAGTTTGCCTGAAAACCACGCTGAGCAGTAATCATGTTGGCAAACTCATTCGCAAGATCAACATTAGAGGCTTCAAGATAACCTGAGGATACGGTCCCAATGCCGTTTGTACCCGGAACACCAATTATCGCATTGCCTGAGTTGGGACTTTCCATCACCAGGTTGTTGCCGACTCTGTCCAGACCAGCGGGATTATTGAACCCAGCCAAAGCAATCTGGCCAAGGGTTCTGGAAGAGCCATTGGTAAATGTGCCGACTATTGTGCCGCTGGAATCAATACCGTATGACTCCAGAGTACCTAAAGCAAGACCGTCTTGATAGGACATGTTGACACTACTTGTGGTGGCATCTAGCTGGCTGAGATCACCAACATTGATTGAAGCCACAAGCGGATCTTTAGACCCGTCTGGTGTTGCCAAAGTCATGGACAGATTAATAGTATCAAGTGTGCTATAGCCCTTGTCATCAAATGCTATATTGCCACTGGTTATAGTGCCGGTCACATCAGGACTGGTTACCTCATATCCCCAAGTAGAGGGCTTGACAGCAGGAGTTACTGTTTCATCAACAGGCAACTTTTTGAACTTAACATGAACCTGGTGCGTTACACCCAATGAGTCGTAGACATCAAACTGCATTTTGTATTCAGTATTGTCTGCAGCCGATGCATCGAGATTACCGGCAAGAGTAACCTTTGATGTCTGTTGAGCAAGTGATAGCCCACCGACCGGAATTTTAATACCGGAATCGCTGGCTACTGCCTTCGAGGTATCGAGCACACCGGTGTTCAGGTCGGCCTGCCAGCCCAGGACTTTCATTCCTGAGGAAGAAGAAACCAGGTTATACTGAGAATCGAGGGCAAAGCTGCCATCACGTGTATAGGCAACAGAATCACTGTTACCCAACACGAAATAGCCATTGCCATCAACAGCAAGGTCGGTGTCTTTGCCTGTGGCTGTCTTATTGCCCTGGCTATTGTCTATATTTATTGTGCCGACTGCGACACCTAGTCCGACTTGAGATGGGTTTATACCACCGTTATCGCTTGTAGGCGCACTGGCGCCTTTTATTGTTTGTGTAAGCGTCTCTTGAAAAGATATGCTTTCTGCCTTGTAGGCAGTCGTGTTAACGTTTGCAATATTGTTACCAATGACATCAAGCTGTGTTTTGAACGCCTTCATGCCAGTGATGCCACTATACATTGCCTGAATCATTTTTATTTGACCTCCCAATTTCAAATGGGCTGCTTCAATAGGTCGGCAGCCCCGCACTTCCTCATCAGAGGTCCAGTGCTAATATATCAGATACTGAGATCTAAAAGTCTCAGACTATTACCGCGCTCTCAATTCCGGTAAAGACTGCGTCTTTCGCATTGTCCGAATCGACTGCAGTAATCACGGTTCTATTTCGAGCGCTGACGACAAAGGCGAGATTGTCCATCAAAACAAGCGACTTATCCGCGCCTTTCGCCTGAATTCGGTCCATACCGGATTCAAGCCTTGCCTGCTCATTTTCACCAAACTCAACATTTCGCTCAGCAAACCTTTTCTGAGCATGAGCAGACAATTTGATCCCTGTCTGTTTCGATAGCTCGGTCTGCAGTTGCGACTGGAAAGACTTGTCCCCCTGAATAGACCTCCCGGAGGTTTGCCTTGCCGACGCACTGTTTACACCAGCTATATTTGTGTTTAGCCTGACTGGAGACATCCTGTCTCTCCTTTCAGATAGATTGACACTCGGAACCATATCAGCAATTTCCGTACCTGCCTAATGGCTGCCGTTTGATTGTCAGCCTATGACTCGTTCTTTGCATATACTTTGACCACATCGGCCAGATCAACTTTAGTGGTCCCGATCAGCAATTGCACTTTTCCATCGCTGTCTTTCATCACACTCGACGGCACACCGGTAAGTGTCTTGTTTGAATCTGATGGATCGGTGTATACGACATTTTTGCCGACCATCGCTGCTGCAATAGTAGCAGCCTGATCTGATTCAATGTCATCAGCGCTCTGGTGAACGCCTGCCACGTTGCTCAACGACACCGAATCCGAACCTATATTAAGCGTTGGCCAACCGTTTTCATACGATACACTATCCACTTTCCCAGTGGCATATTCGCCGGAAGTGGTATAGTAATCGACAGTTTGCCCTATAAGCTGAAGCGCATACTGGGACTTTTGCCCCACCCCAAGCGATGAGTCTGTGTAAATCTGCTCAATTGCATCCAAACCCACCGTATCTGAGCCGATTTTGAGCTTTGCTGTGCCGTCTTCGAACACAACTCCGCTGACTGTGCCTGTCAGGGTGGCAGTCGCATCGTCCGGTGATTGGTAAGTGACAGTCTTACCCACAAGGCTCAGAGCTTGATTTGAGCTATAAGACGTGTTCATAGAATCCAGAGCGGAATTCATCTGCTGCATTTGTTCCAGCGATGAGAACTGCGCAAGCTGTGCGACATATTCCGTGTTGTCCATAGGACTTAGCGGATCCTGATTCTGCATCTCTGTCATCAATAGCTTCAAAAAAGCATTTTGATCAAGCGTCTTTTGCGTAGTGCTTGTTGTAGTACCCGAGCTTGTGCTCGAAGTACCTGATACTGCACTGGTTGTTGACATTTCATTACCTCCTACGCCAACCAACTGTATGTTGTGGTTTCACCACCTGTAGCTAAGGTCGGCATATTTGCTGCTGCCAGATTACCATTTGCATCCTGCGAACCTGAATAGTGTCGGCTTTGGCTGCCTGATTGCTGCTGCGCGTTGCCATTTGTTGAGTCCTGCATCAGCGATCCAAATGATGTGCCCGAAGTTACCGACACCGAGTCCATCTTCAGCCCAGCATCTGAGAAAGCTTGATTGAGTGCAGGCAAATGAGCCTGTAACAATCCACGTACCTGATCACCGCTGGTTTGAATTTGCGTGGTCAGTCCCTGCTCGGCCTGAGTAATCTGCACACGAAGAGCGCCGAGTTCAGGCGGCGAGAGCTTGACCACCAGATCGTTTTGCTGCGGCAGCTTGATCAGCTTAACATCACGGACAATCTGATCGATTATTCGTGTATGCAACGGCTGATCGGCATTTGTCGTGGCCTGCGTCGGTTGAGCCTGCGTGGTCTGCTTCACTGTTGTATCTGAAAGTGTCTGACCTGTAAACAACGCCGTCAGATTGTTCTGCGAACCTGATGTATCGGCATTGACACCGCTTTTTTCCGTTGATGCGACCTGACTGACAGCATCACTGATCAGAGTATTTGCAGATTCAGCTTGGCCGCTCACGGGACTCATAACCTGTGGCTTGATAGTAAACTCACGCGACGGCTCCGCGGATGCGGTCACTTCGATCCTTGTCTGAGACGAAGCATCGAGAGAAACCTTGTTATCCGTGGCTGATTGATTGCCATCCGGCATTTTCATTGATGTATCAACCGTTTTCGCGCTCTGATTTGTGTTTGCAGATTCTGATGTCGCATTGACTTCAACCATCTTGACATCCGGACCAACACGCATTGTCTGTGTGTTCTTCATCGCACCTTCGACAAGCCTAGTTCCATCATTGGCCTGATTGCCCATCATATCTACAACAGGCTGCTTATCGGCTTCCTTGCCCGAAACGGCGTTTGTGCCATCGACTATCGCTTGTAGAGCCTCACTCGGTCCCTGCAACACTTCTTCGGCTTGCGATACCGGAGTTTGGATCGTCGTTTTAGAATCATTCTTAACATCCGCCGCAACTTCGGTTATTGCCATATCCGAAGCGCTCACATCAGTCTTTTGAACCGTTTGCGGAATCGATTGTTGAACCGGAGCATTAACAACAGCCATCAACTGTGCCGCAATCTGCGCATCGGCTACGTCAGCTTGCTTGCCGTCAGTAAGTTCTACTGCTTGTGAATCAGCCTGCTTATCATCATTTTGCTCAGTTGCCTGACTCTCAGTTTGCTTGGCATCTTTTGCCTGAACCTGTTTATCTTCCTTGATTGTGCTGCTGAGAACATCGGAAAACAGTGAGCCATCTTTTCCTGTGTTTCCGCTTCCCTGCCCGGCTGTATTCACCGTTCCAGTGCTCTGAGGAGCAATTGCAGTTATTGCGTCTGTCATTATTTGTTCACCTCCTTTCTTCTTAGGATGTTATCTCACTGCGACGAATAATCGTCGCGGTATGAGAGCACTTTGTGCACATAGTTTTGTGTCTCGCGGTAAGGCGGTACTCCGCCATATTTTGCAACAGCACCCGGACCGGCATTGTAGGCCGCAAGAGCTAGCTCCTCACTGCCGAACCTATTTATTTGCTGCTTCAGATACTTCGCCCCCGCATCAATGTTTTGCTTAGGATCAAACGGGTCCGAGCAACCCAGCGCCTTGGCTGTTGACGGCATCAACTGCATCAACCCTTGCGCTCCTACGCTTGAAACAGCGTTTGACCTAAACCCGCTTTCAGCTCGGATCACACCCTTAAGAAGTGCCGGATCGACACCATATTTGGATGCGGCTGTATCAATTATGTTTTGATATGACGAGATATCGCAGACTGAGTTTTTGCCGACTTTTTGCGCCTGCTTAACCAGATAGCTCGGAAAATATGGCTGGACCGATGCCGACTGCGACGCCGATTGTGTCTGAGATGGCGCAGACGCAGTTGAATGGGGAGCAATAGTAACCTCCCCACTAGCCCGCGCGCTTTGAAAACGCGACTTTATCTCCTCAACGCGTGCCATGACGGCCGTCACATTTTCCAGCATTTACATTCCTCTTGCATATCTTACCGAAGCCATCTCATCAAGCTCATTTTGCTCCGCTCTGGCGATATCCATCAGATATTCGTGCTCCTGCTTATCGCGCAGAGCCTCCAGCACCTGACGCTCCTGCATTGCGTTCACAAGTTCTTTGCGCTTCGCTTCCACTCTCTCTCGCACAGCTTCCAGAGTCAGCTTCTGAACATTAATATCGTCGCGAGTAGTCTTCGCATACTCGTCAAGGCGGCAAAGCTCCTCAGCAGGGGCATTTCTACCCAGTGCCTCTTCAACATCCAGCCATGCCGTATCTAATCGACAACAAAGAGCATTCAGGCGCTCGAGTTCGTTGGCCTCTTCACGCCTCAACTCACCCAGTTGTGCAAGAAGTTGCTCTTCACGCGATTTACGCCGGTCGAGCAGTGTTTGCAGCCTGAACTTAAACCGCTTCATTGTCTCCAAACATCCTGCTCAAGGTCGCTACCGTTGTATCGAAATCGCTAGGCTCATCAACAGCCTGCTTTAAGAATGCATTAGCGTCATCGATCTTGCTCAAAGCGTAATCGATACCTGCATTGCTGCCGTGAGCATAAGCGCCTATATTAATCAAATCCTCGCTCGATTTGTATGTAGCCAATGTGTCTCTGAGCTTGCCCGCATTTTTTCTGTGCTCTTTGGTCGTCACATCAGGCATAACTCGGCTCACACTCGAAAGAACGTCTATAGCCGGGTAATGATTCTTTGCTGCAAGAGCGCGGCTGAGAACGATATGGCCGTCTAGTATACCTCGGACAGTATCGGCGACAGGTTCGTTCATATCGTCACCCTCGACCAGTACGGTATATAATCCGGTTATCGAGCCTTTTTCGGATGTCCCTGCTCTTTCCAAAAGCTGAGGCAGAGTCGCAAAAACTGACGGCGTATAGCCGCGGGTAGTCGGAGGTTCTCCCGAAGCAAGCCCGATCTCTCGCTGCGCCCAAGCAACACGCGTAACTGAATCCATCATCAGCAAAACGTCCAGACCGCAATCTCTGAAATACTCAGCGATTCCTGTGGCTACCTGTGCGCCTCGCAAACGCACGACCGGAACCTGGTCGGAAGTCGCGACAATCACAATGCTGCGCGCCAAACCCTCTTCCCCAAGGTCCTTTTCAAGAAAGTCGCGCACTTCACGGCCTCGTTCGCCGATCAGCGCTATAACGTTGACATCCGCTGAAGTATTTCGGGCTATCATGCCCATAAGAGTGCTCTTGCCGACGCCGCTTCCCGCAAAAATTCCAATTCTCTGTCCTTTGCCGATAGTCAGCAGGCCGTCGATAGTGCGCACGCCAAATGTCAACGGGCTCGATATTCTTCGACGTGAGAGCGGATGCGGAGGTTGGCATGCGGCCGTAACTTCAGCTTCCTTGACGATTCCGCCCTTGCCGTCCAGCGGCCTACCAAGACCATCCAGCACTCTGCCAAGAAGCTCTCGCCCGACCGCCACACGCAAAGACGACCCCATGGCTATCACGGGGCTTCCGGGCCGAATATCGCTTACGATTCCAAAAGGCATCAGCAGAGTCCTTGACTCTCTGAACCCGACAACTTCGGCAAGCACAGGCGGTTCGCTGCGAGAATTGTGAATCTCACATATCTCGCCAACCCCGCATGTCGGCCCACACGACTCGACGAGCACACCGATAACCTGTGATACTCGGCCGTTTTGCTGAACAGTATCCAAGGCGCCAATCGCTCGGCTATATTTAGTCAGATCCGGGACATTGGCCACGGCCATCTTCGTAAGTCTCTCCCAATTTCTTATTAATCCGGTCCAGCTGGTTTTCGACTGTTGCGTCAAAATCGCCGGATGAAGTCTCAATAACGCAGCCGCCGGGCGATACTCGACGGTCGTCTATAATACTGATTGATTTCAGGCCATCAGCCAAACTCAACAGCTCATCTCGTTTTGCTCTTACTTCTTCGAGTTCGGCAACGCTCACTCTTATCCGCACGTCAGATGTATCTCTTAATCTGCGCAGACAAGATTTGATTACTCGAAGCACGACTTTAGGATCGGTTTTTATTTCATGCCTAACTATCTTCTCGACAGATGCGACGCATAGCTTTAGCACATCAGGCTCAATGGCACCCAATATGGCTTGCCTATCTTCGACCAGCGCCTGTATATCCGATTCCAAGCGCTCCATCAGATTCTGAAAGCGCTCATTGCCTTCACTCAGACCGATCTTATATCCCTGCGCTTGCGCCTCTTCCCTGATAGATTCTGCTTCAGCTTGTGCTCGACATACTATTGCGTCAGCCTCGCGAATCGCATCTGCAACAGGATCTATTTTCTCTCCAGGTTGAGGCTCAGGTATATCCAGATGCTGTAATTTCACCGGCCCAGCAAGTACACATGAGTTCTTGTCATACTTGATAACGCTAGTCAACAGAAACCTCCAGAGATGAAACCGACAAGTCCGAACCTGTTTCATTCTTTATCCGCTGCATCACATTGACAAAGCGCTCCTGCGCAAACTCAATCTCCCTCAAACGTGCTTGAAGCGGAGAAACAAGTTCACGGTGAATGGTCAAGGCCAGGTCTTCCGGCGCATTTCTTACAATCACCGATTTGAGGTCATCACTGGCAACCCTCAGTGCAAGATACAAATCTTCTCTGTCTATCTCTGATATAAATTTGCGCACCTCGGAATCCGTAAAGCTCACAAGAGCCTCAGGAGATGCAAAATCGTCATTTCCAACAAACATCCCTTTTGGCTCAGGTTTGGAAACCACACCCACAATTGACTCTCTCACACGCTCTTTAGCATTTCCCAATAAGCCCAACAATGTCTCGCGGGCTGCTGTTTGTGCGCGCCCGGACGTTCCGGCAAACCGTTTGCGCATAGCCTCGTCTACTGCCTCAACAACCTCACGTGATGGCGGCCTCATGCCTATCAACCGGCTGGTCGCTTGATTTCGCAGACCTTCGCCGAGATTTGAAAGCACTAATGCCGCCGCTTGAGGAGCCAGATGCGCCAACACAAGCGCTACATTTTGCGGTCTTTCTGACCCAAGCAATAAAGCAACATCGCAAGGATCGAGTTTCTCCAGCCACTTCAGTGGTTCGTCCGAACCTACAGCATCTTTTTCGATTTCAGCCTGATGCCCGCTCTTTATGTAACAACTCACCTCTTCAAAAACCACCTGCCGAATTACATCATCAACATGTCGAAGCCCGGCGATGTGCGCACCCAGCAACTCACGTTCAGATGCGTCCAGATGCTCAAACACCTTAGCTGATCTTGATGCTCCAAGCGACATCAACAGCACGGAAGCTTTATCAATACCTGTTAAATCATGCGTTTTGAGTGCCATCTTCTTCTCCGTTTACGACTCTGCCATCCAGTTTCTGACCAGTCTGGCCAGGTCTTCAGGGCTTGACTGCGTTATCTCCGGCGGCAGTGTGTTTTTCTGTGGCTGATCAGTGCTAAATCCATCTGCTGGCTGCTTCAACGGCGGCGTCTGTGCAAACGCCTGATTGCCAGCCGTATCTAATAATTTTGCGGGATTTGGCACAAGAGTGGAACCAGCATCAAGACCTGGTTCTTGCGCTGCATCCACCGGCAACTCTGCTGCCGGCACTTGGACCTTTATCTGCTTGATTATCATTCTCAAGAACACCAGGAACACTATCAGAAGCAGGGCTGCGCCGGCATTCTTGACAATTGTCTGAATTAGCTCGGCTCTCGACTCCTTTGCCATCTCAGCATCGACCGCTTTTGCCGATGCCGTGTCAAATCCTACCCTCTGAACCGTAACCTGGTCACCACGTTTTGCATCAATACCTGAAGCTGCAATTACAGCCTCCCTAATGGCCTCGACCTTGACAGGCTCAACCTTGTCATCAACAAGCACGGCAACCGACAGCCTTTGCAGCTTGCCCGGCGCATTCACGGTTTCTTGAATTCGCTTTGTAACCTGATATTGCGCTGTAGACTGTGTCCGTCGATAACTGTCCTTTGCTGAGCCGGAGGCATTCGTGACAGGCACACCGCCCGGAGGCAACACACCGCCGGCATATGTCTCACTGGTCTTGTCCTCAGACAAGAGCACACCCTTCGCTTCCCCATTTGCACCTTGTGCGGGTGTGGCAGGATCATACTCTTCCGATTTGGTCTGAGTCTGGTCAAAACTCATATCTGCGCTTACTCTGACAACCGCCTTGTCTGCACCTACTATCTTCGCGAGCATACTCTGCAGATTTTGAGACAATTCGGACTCATACTGACGCTTCATCTTGGTCTGGCTTGCCGTCATAAGACCACTGCCGCCTGCACCGGCACCTTCGGAAAGCACATTGCCGTCCGTGTCGAGCACAGTGACATTGGTCGGAGTCAAGCCTTCAACCGCAGATGAAACGAGATGCACGACTCCCCCCACCTGCTCGTCACTCAGCGGCATTCCTCTGCGGAGCTTGAGCACGACTGAAGCTTTGGCCGGTTCCTGCTCGGATGAGTATATCTTCTGTTCAGGCATACTCAGCAAGACCTTGGCATCCATAACAGGCGCGAGATGGCACAAAGTACGCGTAAGCGTTCCCGTCACGGCTCTTTGATAGGTCACTTTCTCGGTAAATTCGGTCATGCCAAAGTTTGTCTTATCAAAAAGCTCAAAGCCTACGTTTCCACCTTGAGGAAGTCCCTGGGTTGCGAGTTGGAGGCGCAGATCGTAAACCTTATTCTCAGGCACTTCGATAGTGGTTCCATCGCCAGAGAGCTTATATGAAATCTTTTGCTCTTCAAGCTTTTGAACTATTGCGCCTGCATCTTCCTGAGCAAGGCTCGAAAACAGCACAGACATCCGCGGTTTTGTGGCGGCTATGCCGACAAAGAGCATCAAAGCAATAGCCAAAACCCCAAAAGCCGTGACAACAACGCGCTGTGTCACGGTGAGCTCGCTCCACATTTTTGCTAAAGCCGCTAATGGGCCGAATTTTGTTATCTGATCCATACAACCCCCAACTGATTTGATATTTGGTATTTTGTATTGATTATTTTGTTGACATACAGATGCCATGTTTCACGGCACAAATACTCAATACGCAATACTCAATATCAAATCCCTAGACTTGCATCCTCATAATCTCTTGGTAGGCATCAATGACCTTGTTTCTTACCTGCACTGTAAACTCGAATGCCAGTTTGGCCTTTTGCATCGCGATCATTGCCTCATGGACATTTTCGATATCTCCTGACGCCAGCTTCTCTGCCAAATCATCTGCCTGGCTTTGCAGGTTATTGACTTCCTTGACACCCTTTTTGACAAGTTCTGACACTGAGGTGTCGTTCTTGTCCTGCGCATCATCGAGCTCATCGATACTGACATTCAATGCCTTGCTAAAACTGCCATTGTCTGAACCGTTAACCGTAGAATTTGCCGATGGGGAATTCACACTGGTTAGCGGACTGATCGGCCCGGGAAAATTGACTGGTGAGATTCTCATTTATATTCTCCCTAGGCCTTTCCGATATCTATCGCCGATGATGTCATCTGCTTTGCGGCATTCAGGGCTGTCACGTTGGCCTCATATGCGCGTGTGGCAGATATCATATCAACCATCTCTTCCACTACATTCACATTAGGCATACGCACATATCCGTTTGCGTCAGCATCAGGATGTCCGGGGTCATATACTGTGCGATAGTCGGTCGGACTCTCCTGAACGCTGTCAACTTTCACACCAGACGGAACTACTTGGTTGCCCACAGCATCGTCATAGACAGCCTTAAATGTAACCGTCTGTCTGCGATATGGCCCACCCTCTTCAGTTCGTGTTGAATCTGCGTTAGCGATATTGTTTGCAATGGCGTCCATTCGTGTACGCTGGGCAAATATCCCCGATGCGCTTATATCAAATGCGGAATTATGTCCCATGTCTTACTTGCCCTCCTTTATTGCAGTGCGTAGAAGTGCAATTTTATCTTCAAGTAAGGTAGTTGCAGCTCTGTAGGTGCCCTGAGTTTTCGCCAGATCGGCAATTTCACCGTCGATGTTGACGTTATTGCCGTCCGGTTTCGCGGGACTCACAACGTCTGTGCGGCGGACCGGTTCAAGTTCACGCAGGCTCTTTCGCTGATCGTGACCATCTTTGAGGTCCATAACCCTCTTAAGCTCGGTCTCAAAATCTACGTAGCTGCGCTTATAACCCGGTGTTTCGACATTTGCAATGTTATTTGCAATTGTCTTTTGCCGAGCAGCCGAGGCGTCGAGTGACTTTGAAAGCACTGTTGACGCAATATCTGAAAAGAACTCTGATGACAATGGAGTCCCCCCTTTCTTGCAGGAGCAACTGATAGCAATTTGTGTGCCAGCAAATTTGAGGGTTACGTGTTATGAGTTGTGAGCACAAGAAACTGTATCCGAAATTATGGATACACACAAAAAAATTGAGGCCGCCATTTTGTGGCAGCCTCATTAAAAACCCGTATGTATTGTATAGGTGGACTAATAACCTGGATTAGCTTTCCAAATACAATCCGCATTACTAGCCAAGCCCTTTGCTTTTTCCGAATTCAAGTATTTTTCGGTTTCAAATTTCACATGACCATCTACCCAGCCAACATTTGTTCCATCAAGATGAACTTTGCTGAAATCATCAGAGTGATCGGGATCCCACCATGAGCAGTAGCTGTCATTATTACTCTTTTCCTGAACCAACATGACAATCCTTGAAGCACGACCTGCCGTAGCCGGCTCGAGTTTTCTGCGTGTACTACCATAAAGACTCGCAATTGAAGGATTCATAGAATAGGACAGCGGATAATTTGTTCTAGAATCCGATGGACACTTAAAAATGCGAGCATTCCTAACGTATTGGAATACAGGCGACTGGTCTACGTGCCACTGGCTTGGTTGGGCACACACAGTTGCTCCTGCCCAGTCATGCTCATTCGGAAAGCAGAACGGCATGTAGCCATTGTTGTCATCGCAATACATACGCACACCTACTACCAACTGCTTCATATTGCTGCAGCACTGTGCCTGTCTACCTTTTTCTTTTGCATTAGTGATGACCGGAAACAGAATCGCGGCAAGTATTGCAATAATGGCAATTACCACCAGCAACTCAATTAATGTAAACCCTCTTCTTTTCATATTAAGCAACCTTTCTTTACTAGTTGCCCGCATTGATGAGCCGCCTGCCAGCACTCAAACTACACCCCAAAAACAGGGGAACAAAAGGATTTTACAGCAAATTGATGTATGCGCACATTTACAGATGCTACATCTTTTACTATTGTGAGTATAGCTGAGTTTTGACAGCTTGTCAAGAGTGGTTAACCATTTTGTGTGCACGCAAAATTCAACTTGCAACTGCAGACTTTACGCACGGTTCTAACGGGGAAGCGATAATTCTTACTTGAATCAGATATTTTTGCGTGAGTGGCCGTGATCAGTGGAAACGGTGCGCCCTATAGCCTGGATTCTCAGACGCATGCAGGAGTGGCACTGCTCCGGGTCTTCGGATATACAGCGCTTGTTGGGGTATATTTCATAATTCTCGCGGTATTTGAGAGGAGTGTAGTTTGGCATCACAACGTCCGCCCCTGCTTCTAGAGCCATCTCGCGGCCCATTTCTTCGATTGAGCCGATAGCAGTTGTAGCAGGCAGCAGAGCATTACGAGTTACGATCCTGGCGAGCGCGACCATTTTCAAAGTCATTTCGACCGTCCCGCCGGGTTCATTTGCATATGGAGTCTGGGGGTGTGATATGAATGGACCTATGCCAATCATATCGGGTTGGAATTTTTTGAAAAACTCGATATCATCCGCCAGATGCTCGATAGTCTGGCCAGGAGCGCCGACCATGCACCCCACCCCGACTTGGTATCCCAGTTCGCGCAGTGATTGAATGCATCGCATACGGTTATCATAATCGCTGTCCGGATGGAGTTGCTTATACAGCTCTCGATTTGCAGCCTCGTGCCTGAGCAGATATCTGTCGGCTCCTGCTTCTTTCCAGAGTTTATAGTCTTCATAAGGCCGCTCGCCAACACTCAGAGTGATTGCCATATCGGCTGAAGACTTGATCCGGCGCACGATATCGGCCATTATCTCACCGGTATAATATGGGTCCTCACCTGATTGAAGGACTATAGTTTTCAGCCCCTTGGCACCTAATTTTGCAGCTAGGTCAACAATCTCATCCGGGGACATTCTGTACCGGGTGACTTTTTTATTTGGTGAGCGAAGCCCGCAATAATTGCATTGACGCGCGCATATATTTGAAAACTCCACCAGTGCCCTGATCTGAACAGCATCACCACAGCACGACTTGCGGACACTATCGGCGGCTTTAAGAATGCCATCGACATCCTGCTTGTTGTCCAGGTTTAGCAGATAAACTATATCATCTCTGGACAAGTCTCCGGATCCTATACACTTGTCTATAATTGCATCCAAACTCATTTAAGCACCCATGGAGCTGTTATTTTCACAATTATATTTTACTTGTTTTGTGCAGCTAAGTCGAGAGGAAGGGTGCGTGTCAAATTCACGGATTATTAATCGCGAAAGAGCGAAACTTCCGAAAGCACGAAATAGGATATGGTCTTAATATAGAAGCAAACCATAAATTGCATTGGAATTCATTTCACTCGCTGATCCTTTCGCGTTTTCGCCCTTTCGTGTTTTCGCGATTAGAGCAACCTG
>JBDKUO010000065.1 GCA_039679645.1 Armatimonadota bacterium | reverse complement strand
ACAAGAGAATCGATCAACTCAAGCTATGTTGATGCCGCCTTGGGCGGCTCATAAATGACGAACAGATAACCGCTTTGAGCGGTTCCTATATTCCAAGCCTCCGGCTTTGCCGGAGGTTACTGACTCTTTATGTAAGACTCGATATCATCGCACTTGTTTTCAAGAAAATGAGCGAAGACAAGCTCGAAATGGCTGTCGCCGATAATCTTGTTGAAAGCGGACTTTTTCGGCACGACATAACCTTGGTCTTTCGCTACAAATGGTCGGCATTTGCTGATTTTTATATAGTCCCGAATTTCCGCTTCGCCTTTGTCCAACACAGTCAAAGCGTTTATCTGCTTCTTGAAGCCCTCTATTATGGTTTTTGTTACCTCTGGCTCGGAAAGGTTCCTAAGCAAGTTTAGGTCTTCTAAATCGACTTCAGTTTCAAATAAATTGCATCTAATGAATTCTTTAACTTTGCCATAAAGGACGTCATACCCGCTCACAAGCCTGAGTTCTTTCATTATAACCTGAGTAAAGTATCCAATGACGCTCTGGTAGTCAGGGACAAGCTCAGTATCCAGTTCCGTTTTGTGATGGATGGTTTCATTGCTGTCGCTGTCATTTACTATATAGCGGAAGATGATTTCACGCTTTTCATCCTCGGAGAATGCTTTAACTGGCTGCTTCATTTGACTAATTGCCGATGTCTCCAAATCAGAAAGGTTTTTGTACTCCCGATAGACTCTAGGCGAAAGCACAGGAATCTGAATATCCAGCCTGCTTATGTCTTTGACAACATTCTCTCTATCGATTTCAACAATCAAAGGAGCTTTCGGCTTTGAACCTCCGCCCATCTCCCTGCGTTCGAGTTCGACACCTTCAGACTGAATGGACTCAACAAAATCCATAAAAGCATCAGTGCCGACAATACTCACGTATTCCTCAATGTCCTCCCCACGATACATGCGCCGAAGACCTCGCCCAAGAGTCTGTTCGGGAAGAATGTTGCTCTTTGCGCTGTAGGCTCTCAAGCCTACGATTGTGGTTACGTTCCGAACATCCCAGCCCTCTTTGAGCATAAGAACGGAGACAATGACCTTATAGGGTTTGTTCGGGTCGTCTATTTCGTTGGCGGCTTTTCTGAGGACTTCCAGTTCTTCCTTGCTTTTGCCGGAGCTTGACTCCGAGATTTCGCCATTGTTCTTAGTATGTATTGTCAGCACCGCATTTTGAAATTCCTGATATGTGCTTTCAAGATAACTCGCGACTTCATCGCAGTTCCTCGTGTCATCGGTCATGACAAACAGAATGGCCTTCTTGCCGTCCTTGATTAGCTCGTCATAGACTTTCTTCCACTCAAGATAACCCAGATGTATATAGTCCTGATACTTCTCGACATACCTGGAGGTCTGCCTCTCTTGAAGCTTGCTCCTACTCGCGGAGTCTGGAAGAACCGGGTGTTTGACAATGTCCTGGTAGATTGCTTCCACCAGCGGATAATCAGAGACAGTTTGCACGAAGATTGCGCCATTGTTGTGTCTTGGCGTCGCCGTAACATCCAGTTGAAGGGAAAGCTCAGCGCCTTTCATTTTCAGGCGGTTATGGATGTCCTGTATCGACGTAAACCATGCCAGCTTTTCATCGTGGATATGATGCGCCTCATCATTTAAGACCACGAGTTCATCTATATCTCTGACAATATCCCTCAGGTCTACAACAGAGTCATTTGTTGCCCCGACAGGTCGGCAGCCAAGAAAATAATCTGTCGTGTCATCATCGTCAAATGACGGGCCGCCGTTTCCTTTGTCATAGACCCTGTGAATATTAGTCAAGAAGATATTGCCTGTCTTTCTGACAACCCCTATATCATCTTGAATATGCAGAGTAAGCTGAAAATCTTGATGCCAGTCTTTGTCATGGTATCCGTCATCGGGTAGGATAGGGTCTTGAAAGAATATCTTCAGCCCGTCGAAGTCGGCTCTTATCCTGTCCAGGACAATAATGTTGGGCGTTATAACCAGGAAGTTTCTTGCAAGAGTCGAATCGTCTTCATATAGCTTATGGAAGAAGCTCCATGCAAGTATCAGGCTCAGGACTTTGGTCTTCCCGCTTCCCGTTGCCATTTTTATGACATATCGCCGCCAAGACTCAGAGAACATACCAGCCGACACAGCTTCTGAGCTATCATATCGAAGCAGGTCATACTTATCCTTGGCCTTGGCGACCTCGTATAGATAAATGACAGTCTCAACTGCTTCCCTTTGGGCAAAGTAGTATTTGAACTCAAACGTAGAGCCGTCGCTTTGCGGGATAAAATGCTCGGTCTGGAACCACCACTTGAGAAGAGCACGGCTGGTATCACTTGCGCCGTCATATCCTGCATCCCGCCACTCCTTTACCTTCTTGCGCAGAACAGCAACAAGAGGCGGAAGAAGTTTTCCATAGTCCTTTTCACGCAGAGCTTCATCAGCAGGAAACCAACGAATATCCGGGTCGATTATTTCATATGGTGATTTTGGAAAATTGGGATGCAGTGCCATAGTCGCTTCCGCCCTTAGATTGTGATTGAAATGACTTTCATCGTGTCATTGCCGAAGATATCGACCACCTTCACGGCTATCTTTCTAGGTCCCTTTGTGCATTCGTGATAGACGCTCTTTAGTTCGAGTGTCCTGTCTTTGCGGGTGCGGAATGATTGCCACTCATTCTCAAACACATAATCGCCCGTCCAGAACTGCTCATACATGGGCATTGGAATCTGTGGCTGGTCAAGGTTGCCGTCCAGCTTTATCTGCGCGGATTCCTGTTTCTTAATGGTGATGATTTCCTTCTTGCTCTCAAAATCGAAATCGACAGCCCAGTAGTCAATCCAGTCAGTCCATTTTTTTGTCAGAAGCTCACGAGTCGTGATGCCTTCCTTGCTTCTGCCTATCTTTATGATTTTGCCGTTCTCCACCACAATCTTGCTGCCGCCGTCTTTCAAGCCGGTTTCGGCATTGGCGATAGTGTCTTGGTTGTAGTAGACGGAGAAGTCGGTAAGCTCCACTGCAACCGATGTGCCTTTCACGTGCGGCTTCACTTCGATATATGAAACATCGTGGAAGACCACCTGGTTCTTTTCAACTGCGCGCTTGTCGAACACTTCACGGGGAATATACTTCAGCGCTAGGTCTATGCCTCTGCCCTTGGCGTCTTCCTGAACGTTGGGGAACAGACCCATCTCGAACTCAAAGGCGAGTATATCCACCTTTGTAATCTGCTTGTCCAGGCATTCTTTGATGACTTCATCCACATATGCGCGGGTAACGGGCAGGTTGATTGGCCCTACGGCTACCATTCTGGCGTTTTTCTTGCCGTGGAAAGTCCTGAAGCCGTCTGTGGAATCGGCCTTATATGCGCGGAGAATAAGCTCCACGAAGTCCTTTTCTTTTTGCGCAAGCTGCTTCTGCTTTTCCTCGTCTCTGAGGTTCATATTTACGCCGATATAGTGCTGCCTCTCATACTTGCCGAGGTTCAGGATTTCAAAGGCGCGGTAGTCTTTGCCGTCATTCTTCATCTGGCGCTGAACGTCTATCATGCGCTTGCGGGTAGTGTGGATTGCGAACTTCCCGAGGTCTGAGCCTATCCATTTTCTTCCGAGTTTTTCAGCTACTGAAAGCGTTGTGCCTGAGCCGCAAAAGAAGTCTGCTACTATGTCACCAGCATTAGAGGAGGCCTTTATGATGCGTTCGAGAAGTGCTTCGGGCTTTTGAGTGGGATAAT
Source organism: Armatimonadota bacterium (assembly GCA_039679645.1). Lineage (NCBI taxonomy): Bacteria > Bacillati > Armatimonadota > Armatimonadota bacterium. Next base: position 93,828 of record JBDKUO010000065.1, on the reverse strand, counting down.
CAATGTTTTCTGGATTTGCACCAAGAACGTGCCTGATATCCCATACATCGCGCATCGGTGCTCCAGCGGAATCCTCATCCAAAACCTCCTTAGTCGTCTCCCCTTTTACTCTTTTTCCTCCAAAACGCTTGAGTGTTGCCTCTGACAATTCTTGATACTGCTGATTCCAAATTGTTTTTTCGTTTTTGCCAAACCAATATATGGAATCATGGCTTCTCTGGAACATTGGTGACTTTGCAGGCCACCGGCGATAATGCCAGACTATCTCATTTCTAAATGAATTCCGTCCGAAAATATGGTCCATAATCAAACGGATATATGCGCTAACACGCCAATCGCAATGTACATATATACTCCCGTCATCGGCGAGCAAATCACGCATAAGAGACAGGCGCTCATATATCATAGCTATGAAGCTATCAGTGCCTCTGCCCCATGTATCCCTATAAGCAAGCTCTTCCAACACAGACGGCTGCTTGGTGAACTGCTCATCGCCAATCTCAATATTCATAGAGAAATCAGCGCCCACATCAAACGGAGGGTCAATGTATATGAGCTTTATGCCGCCGTTATCCTCAATCTCCTGGCGAAGCGGGCCATTCTTCAGGCTGGATAGAATAAGCTTGTTATCGCCCCATATCAGCTTGTTTGTCCAGCCCTTAAGCTGCCGCCCCTGGAATCCAGACCAAAGTTAAAGGTTCCCTGAAGCGTCGTATCAGCCTCAGCGCGGGGCTCATCGACCTGCTCAATTATCTGAAACGGAAGAACCACATTGCATATATCATCGGTCTTGCCGTTCCAGACAAGCTCCACTTCGCGCTTATCCTCAAAAAGCAAAAACCTGTATTTGTCCGGCAGGGGCTTTTTCGCCTCAAGGTATCTGACTATGTCTCGTATTTCATTTTCTGAAAGTTCTAGCATAATAACCCCTAAATGAAAATCTACGCAGGTCAAGAGGAGAGTGTATGCAAGCATACATGCAATCATTCAACACTCAGCAATAAAAAACCTTTAGAGTTCTTTACCTGATATCATGCGGCGTCTTCGTTGCCAGCAATCGCAATGGTCCTGTTGGTATGGGAATGGCCGGGTTCGTCTTTGGCGCTGGTTACAAAGGCTTACCCGACCCTGTGCTATACGTCCAAAACGACCTGCCCCGAAAGCAGGCGCACAATGCCGGGTAAGTTTCAGTATATCACAAGCAACAGCATTTGAAGCAGGTTCAACCTTGCCTCATATGATACTCGTTTTGCGGCAGGACTCCACTATGACGGCAGGCCGGACAGGTATATTCATATGCAACGCAGGACTTGACCGTGAGCGTGACGCTCTTTCCGCATGCGCCACAAATATAATGTAGGTCACTATGGACAGTATGAACACCGCTCTTTGTCGGTTTTAACGTGTTTGGGCTGTCGGCCATTCCGCCAAGTTCAGCTATTATATCAGCCTTGTGTGCACGCACATAATCCAGCAGCTTGGGTGTAACCACTGACTTTGGCGTGACTGTGAAACCATTGCCCCGTAATGCTATTTTTACACCTTGTTGTTTCAGACATTCCGTTACCATACAAATACCTCAGATTCACCCGCGCTGTTTCCGTCCGGCTTTGCGTTGTCGGTTGAAGTTTGTATTAACAAGTCCCAGTCATCGCTGTCAGTGCCGGAAAACGATTTGGTGACGTTGTTTTGAGCTTGATTTACGCTCAATGATGTAGGGTGTGTAGTGAGTGTAGGCATTTTGGGTTTATTTCTATATATATCATTTCCTATAGACGAACTGGAAAACCCTACACACCCTACACTCCCTACACCCGATACCTCATCATCAATGTAAATTGGCTCTGTCATTTCATTTCCGGCATTCAGTTCAACTCCTTGCCAAAGCATTCCACCGCGTCGTCTGACTCTTTTGAACCCGCGTTCCTGCAATCTCTGTGTAAAGGTCTTCTGTTGATATGGGTGACGAATGCCGTTGCCATCGCACCACGTAGAATATGCAGCATACAGCTCGCTTGAAGCTACCTGTGCATTATCAGATAGAACACAGCATGAATCAATAAACTCTGCCAAGATATCCATGTCAGAGCGATATTCGTTTGTGGCCGCATCTACTGCTGAGCACTTTCCCAGTCCGCGGGTTTGCCACTGCAGGCAGCCCTCAACCATCCATCGAAGAATGCCGGGGTATTCCATTCTGAGCTTATCGGGAAGCATTGCGTCCTTGCTGTCTCCATCGAACTGGACAGTAAACGGTATCAGCTTGATACGCCGCCATATGCCGTTGTCCTGCCCGTCAATGCCCGGCTTGTGGTTGCAGGCAAGCCACAGCTTGAACGTGGGCACGAAGTCGAAAAACTCTTGCCGGAGAAATCGCGCAGTGACCGCATCACCGCCCGTGAGTTCTTTGACAAGCTCTTCAGCAAGTTTTTGTGACGGGTTTGCCTCAATAGCAGAGACAAACCGCGCTCCACGCAGTCGAGCTATGTCATTGGGTATGCCGCTTCCATACTTTTTCTCAAGAATGGTGTCGGTTGCAGTCTTGACGTGGTAGTCATTCATAATCTCACGCACGACATTGACAAGTGTGCTCTTGCCGTTAGAACCATTGCCGTGAAGCATGAAGAACACCTGTTCCGAGGTGTCACCCGTAAGTGTGTATCCTATTGCACGCCGGACATAGGCTATAAGCTCTTCGTCACCATCGAATACCTCAGATAGAAACTGCTCCCACCGTGGGCAAATGGCAGCCGGGTCATAGTCTACCGGAACAAGTTTGGTCATCAGGTCGGCTCGACTGTGCGGCCTCAGTCTGCCGGTCTTGAGGTCTACAACACCGTTCCGGCAATTTAGAAGCCAGTTATCAGCATCCAGCATATCGGAATCTACAGCTACAGACTCTTGTTTGCCTGCAAGGTCTACCATTGCGTCAAGCCTGGATTTGGAAAGATTCGCCCGAATATGCCTGAGCATCTTTTCGGCCTGCTTATCGCCGAGTTTAGATAGCTCGTCATACATACCCCGGATAGTCTCTTCAGCAAAACGATTAATAGTGCAAAGCCGGTCCGTTTCCCAATGTGTGCCAGTCCACATCAGCCATTGCCCTGAGTCGTGGTCGAAACGGATGTTCTCCCCGTGTTTGCCTACCAATGCGCGGGCGTTGCCTGCATCGGTAAGACGTAGGTCAAACGGGTCTGTATCACACGTATCCGTGCTCTGTTGGGTTTCCGGCGGTCTGGGTTCCCACTGAGGGCAGGAATCAGCCAGGCCGACAAGCTCTTCACGTGTCCCGCCTGCAGCTATCCAGTCCGACACATCGCCTTTTTCCGTCAACCCCGGTAGTTCTAACACACGCACAGACTTTGCGTAGCCCTGGAGAGCCTGGGCAACATGTTCGGCGTGTTCACGGCCTGGCTTATCGTTATCAGGCAGTATGACCACATCCGCGGCGGTAAGGGCCTTGGAATATGACAATTGCCACTTACCAGCACCGCCTACATTGCACGTTGCAGGCAGGTTGAGCCTGTCGTGCATGTTGTGAACGTCCTTCTCGCCTTCGACAATGAATATAACCGCGTTGTGCTCAATAGCAGTCTTGATTGCAGGCAGTTGATATAGAACGCGCGTGACGCCTTTCATAGACCACGAATAACCGCCTGAGCCATTCGGAACACGCTGTTTGAAGCCCTTGGGTTTGTATCTCACGACCTCATAGAGCACGGTTCCATTCTCATCGACATAAGGATAAACCCGCTCAATTGTCGCCCTGTTCGTGATTGGTGCACCTTGCTTGGGTGGATAAAGGTCTTTGAGCTTCAGCCCTATTGCCGACAGGATGCAATCCGTGTCACACCCCGCGTGGCAGTGAATCAGACACCGGCCATCATCACCCTCGGATATGCTCAGCGATGAGATTTTATCATCGTGCGCAGGACAGCGGGCGGAATATCCGCCCGTGACCTGTTTGACGTTCTGAAGTCGGGATAATACCAGTTCGGTAGGATTAACTGCCATAGCCTTCCCCCGAACCGCCGAACTTGTTAATTTTACCCCGGAGCCAATATCGACGCGGCAAGAAAACCTGCGAACCATATCCGAAGTCGCAGATGATTCCATGGTCATAAAACACATCCATAGATGTGTCGTAAACCTCACCTTTGTCGGTTATGACCCGGATGCGCAATACACTGCGTTGTTCAAGCAAGTCCAACACGCGGGAATCGATTCCCCAGGCATCCATATTGCGCTGCAGATGTTTTGAGACAACTACGTGTTTCACAAATACAGGGATGCCATTGATTGCCTGAACCTGTCCGGCAAACCTATTACCCTGCGGGGTTTTTATGATGACCGGCGTGCCAGTTGACGCCCGGTCAGATTTGGGGTAACATTTGCGCATGAGAGCGCTGTGAAAATCAGCGTAATACTGTCCGGTGGGGCGGCCTGCAAACCTTCCACCGGACACACCATACCCTCTACGCATTTGAATCACCTCCGATACCCGCGGGTATTCCCGCCTTCATCAACATTGCATTCAATGCTGGTACTGACACACGCAGTTTTTTGCCCAACCGTAATGTAGGAATAGTTCCCGCCTTTGCAAGTCGGAACGCTGTGCATCTACCTACTCCCAGCATTCTACCGGCCTCAACTACCGATACCGTCAGTTTGTCGTTCATGTCTTTGCCTCCATAAGATTAAACTAGCTTAGGTTAGAACAAGCGTGCAGAAGTTGGCAATACCCTAGAGCTTTTTTTGATTGATTGTTCGTTTGAAAAATGCACAGTTATTCAAAGAAATCAAAAGAATCAAAGGAACTCCAGGGTGTGAGCAGTTTTGTTAATGTCCGAACCTCCTGTTTTGGCCTGTTTGCAGCCATTGCGTGGCTATATGTTATAATTTTACAAGGTAACAATTGTGACCCAATATATTTGTTACTGAATGGTGCGATTATGACTGAGCGCATAGAATGGAGAACGCTGAGCAAAGAAGAACAGTTGTGCAAAATGCGGAGCATAATTGAACAGAGGCATGGTTCAGTTACGGATAAACAATGGAATTGCTTGGTGAAATACCTTGAAGATTTCCAATGCGACTATGCAACTGTGGAAAACCGCAAATATTTTATCAAGGGCGCAGAACCATTTTTTGCGTTTGCCGCAGAATCGCAACCCGGTTCGCGACAACAATATGTGACTGTGCCACATAAGGGACGTTGCACTCATAAAGAGTCACTAAAGCGCTTGCTGGATTTTCGCGACCATATTGACCTGATGCAATGCGGTTCTGAGGGCTTTAGAGGGTATCGTGCTACCTGGCAAGAGATAGCCGAATTATTGAATGAAAAATATAGTATATTTCCATGGATACCGCGTCCAGTTAAAGAGGCGTATCTAAAGGTTTTGTATTCTCGCAGCAAGAAGAAATATGCTGAACGTGAGACAGTGGCTGATAGGGCGAGACAGGAATATGTGAGTTTGTATGGAAGAGAACCATTTGAATTGTTCCGGAAATCATGTTCGTCATTCAACATGCATATCATTGGAGGCGGAACATTGGAAACTTGGGTTGTGGATGAACTACGAACTCGACGAGCAACGCTTGCATATGAAGAGAAGAAGAATGATTGAAAAGCTAGCCCCCAGATGTGTTTCCCAGGGGCTTAATTTCAGGATTCGATTGTGTTAGGTCAAATTTCAAATGTCGACATAAGTTGCGTTTTGACATTTGAAATGCCTATCCGTATACCGGCAGTAGGATTTAACTCTCTAAGCTTGAGTTCTTCCTGTGCTTCTGGCCCAGATAAGGAAGAGTTTAATATTAGCAGTTCGAGTTTTGGAACATACGCACTGCATACTCCCTCTCCCAAATTGTCTGTTGTTACTCTGCTAAAGTGGTGCGCTTTGATTTTCTGCTTGTCTAGCATTCTCATTTCAGCCTCTTCCTTCCATTAGTTTGTTTTGCCGATTGAAGCCTGTCAGCGGGCGAATACAGGCGATGTTTGTCCATAACGTCCGTCTGGCTCAGTTCCGCATACTTGCGCGTCATATCAAGCGATGAATGGCCAAGCATCTTTTGTAAGCTGAACACATCACCTCCGTTGCGTAAGTATTGGACTGCGAACGTGTGCCTGAACGTATGCGGTGAACATCGGACTCCGGTTATCTTGGCAAGCTCACAGCGTTGTTCGATTATCTCTCTGAGCCGGTGACGGTCAAGAGCAGTGCCAAGCGTGCTCACGAAGTAAGCATCAGTGTCTATAGACCCACGTCTTGCGTTGTAGGCATTAAGAGCCTGCCGGGTTGCCTGCCCAAAGGGGACTATGCGTTCCTTATCGCCTTTGCCCAAGACAAGCACGGTGGACTCTGCCCAATCGAAGTCATTGACTGTGATACCGCAAAGCTCAGAGGCGCGAAGTCCGCAATCAACAAGCATCATAATGATTGCCTTGTCACGGATACTGGCGAAGTCACGCTTACACGTAGCAAGGATATCATCGACTTGCTTCATAGAGAACGTGTTGATGACTGTCTTACGGCGTTTGGGCTTGTCTACATGGGTCATAGGGTTGGATTCGAGGAAACCTTCGGACTGCAGGTATCCGAAGAAAACGCATAACGTGGTATGGCAATGGCAGGCCGTGGACGGGCTGTTCCTGTCCGTTTGGTCAAGCAGATATTCCCGCACGACCTGGCAGGTTACATCCCGTGGGGTCAAGGCCTGGTAGTGTGCTTCAAGGAAGCGGGTTAATGAGAGCAGGCAGTATCCGTAGTAGTCGATGGTGTTGGGGGATAGGTTACGACTCCTGCAGTATGTCTTGAATGCGCTAATAGCGGAGTCAAAGGTATCTGCAATCCCTGTAAAACCTGGTATTCTGACGACATTTTCAGCCATGATGAACCTCCCAAAAAGGGCTGTAATCACGGCAATTTTGAACCAAGGACGGTTAGCGGGAATTTACAAATCCAAGGACGGTTAGGCCTATTTTACAACCGTCCTTGGTTCATTTTAGGGGTGTTTTTGAGCTTAAATCACATGCGGATTTGTTAGTTGGTGGGCCCACTCGGATTCGAACCAAGGACCAAGCGGTTATGAGCCGCCCGCTCTACCGCTGAGCTATGGGCCCACGACAATTGCAATATAATATACCACTTTTCGGGCAGCCCGTGCAAGCGGTGCTGGAGGCAATTGCGATAAAATCGCGGCAAATAATCCACAATCGCAGCTATAATTGCAGTGTCACCGTATTTAACGCTCAGCTTGACCATCTTCATCCGGGATGGGATAATTGATGTGCCTATGGTTAAGCTGCAGATTTCAAACCTGAGCCATGAGTATGACGACCGTGAAGTCCTGCATGGCATCGACTTCGTGTTCGATGGCGCTCGTATGGCAATTACCGGCCCGAACGGATCCGGTAAATCCACTCTTATGCGGATCATCGCCGATCTGCTCACTCCGACTGAAGGCCAAGTCAGTCTGGAGATAGACGGTGTTCGCGTGCCGCATGACTGTGTTCGAGATATTGTTGGGCTGGTTGCGCCGGACGTTCGGCTTTACGGCGAGCTTACAGTCCGTGAAAACCTGAGGTTTTTGTCATCAGCAAGGGGATATGTCGGAAGAGCCAGAATAGACCAGGCGCTTGATGAGGTTGATATCGCCGACCGCGCAGACGATCTTGTTAAAAACCTCTCTTCGGGCCTGCAGAGGCGCGCATGTTACGCTGCGGCGCTGATCCATGACCCGCTTGTGCTGCTTTTGGACGAACCGTCAGCCAACCTCGATAAAAAAGGCATCGAAATGACTCGAAGTGTGATTGATCGACGGTCGAAACGGGGTATTGCTGTGCTGGCCACAAATGACAGAGACGAAGCCGCGATATGCGAGTCTTGTCTGGACCTGGGCGAGGTCGGAAGATGAAATCGATTGGGCGGCAGGCAGGTCTGCTTCACTATGCAAGGTCGGCATGGGCAGTGTTGTGCAAAGACATGACCTGTGAACTGCGCGCACGCCATGCTCTAGGTGCGGTGCTTCTATTTGCGGTCACAAGCACGGTGGCTGTGTCGTTCACGTCGAGTGTGTGGGGTGGCGACGCGTCGGTCTCATCAGCGCTGTTATGGCTGATAATATACTTTTCGGCGATGTCCGGTTTGAGCAGGTCATTTGTGCATGAGGGCGAAACATTTACATCCGGCACTCTTAAGCTTGCCGCGAGACCAAATGCGGTCTATCTGGGCAAGCTGGTATTCAACTGGTCTGTTTTGATCGCGATGGAGATTGTGTGCGTGCCTCTATTCGCGGTTTTTATGAACTGCTATGTGTCGGATTGGGGCATGTTGATCGCTCTGCTGATAGTCGGAGGGTTGGCGCTGAGCGCCGGCGCTACAATGGCTGCCGCAATGGTCGCGCGTGCATCGGTAAAGGGAGCGTTATTCGCAGTTGTTAGTTTTCCGCTGCTCATCCCGGCGCTGGCTCTGGCGGTCCATGGGTCAAGTATTGCAATAGGCGGCCACAGCGCCATGAGCGATTTGAAATTGCTTATATACTATAGCATCACAGTCATCACTGTGAGTCTAATGTTGTTCAGGTTTATATGGGAAGATTAGACAGTAAAACTCAATCAAGTCCGGCAATTCTGATAGGGTGGATAGTATGGACGCTGGCTGTGATAGTTGGCGTGATAGTATACGTCCCGCCTGCGATTGGCTTTGCGGACCCAGGCGCTGCTCGGATTGTCGTCTTTCATGTGCCATGCGCAATGCTTGCCGTAGCCGCCTATGTGATTTCCACTATTTACGCTATAGCTTATCTCGCGAAGGGCAGGGTTGACCTTGATATAAAGTCATCAGTTTCAGCCGGACTTGGGTTTGCATTTACTGTGCTTGCGACCCTGAGCGGGATGATATTCGCCAAACTGGAATGGGGCGCCGCATGGAACTGGGACCCTCGCGAAACGACTATTCTCATGCTGCTGATCGTATATGCGGCATATTTTGCGCTCAGAAGCGCAATCCCCGGCAAGTCTGCACGGGCAAGAGTAGGGGCGGTATATAACATTCTTGCGTGCGCCGTGATGCCGTATCTCGTGTTCGTGCTTCCAAGGATACTCGGCGGACTGCACCCTACGGATACGCTCTCAGGCGGAGGCATTTCGTCTGAATATCTTGTAGCAATGTTGGCTGCGTCGATGAGCGCAGCCTGGCTATATTTATGGGTCTTTTGGGCTCAAGTCGGTAAGCTGATCGCGAGAGGCAAGAATTGAACAGACTCCCATACATAATCGGCACGCTTGTAATATTGGGATTCGGGTGTCTTGGAGTCAGGGAGATGACGGCTGCCCGCGCTCCTTATATGACCCGTGTATCCGAAGTGCGGGCATCAAACGGCAAACCCGTGCAGTTCATAGGTAAAATCTTGTCGGGCAAGGTCCGTTATTCCGATTCCAACGGCAGTCTGCTCTTCACACTTGCCGATGATAAGGGCGATAAGCTTAAAGTCAGCTATAAGGGCGTTAAACCCGCCAATTTCGATACGTCTCCAAAGGCGCTTGTACGAGGAAAATTTACCGGCGGCGAGTTTATCGCCGACCAGGTCCTTATCAAGTGCCCGTCCAGATATAGATGATATATTGAGTGATTGTTCTGGTGAAAATATCAGCCGACAACTTTTCCATATATATAGCATTCGCGTGCGCGGTCATATCGTTTGCATGCTATTTTGCGTTCGCCTTTTCGCAGAACAAAACTCTGCGTATCTGGGCGAAGAGGTCATATATTGCTTCAGTGACAGGCACGGCATACGCGGCAGTATACCTTCTGCAGCAGATATTGTCCGGCGCTCGATATGACATCGCATATATTCATGACTACAGCGGCCCCACCGACTCTCTGCTCTACAAGATATCCAGCCTCTGGGCGGGCCAGGAGGGCTCCCTGCTGCTATGGGCGCTGTTGGCCGGAATCATAGGCCTGATCATATCGCGCAGACAAAACGCATCGGTTATGGCCTTTTGGACATCCGTGCAATCATTCTTTTTGATCCTGCTCATAAAGTCCGATCCGTTTCGACTGCTTGCCGACTACCAGCCGGGCTCGACGGGAATAGGACTGAACCCCCTGCTGAAGAACCCATGGATGGCCATACACCCGCCGATTATATTTCTCGGGTATGCCGCGCTGATAGTCCCCGCTGCATTGGCTGTGGCTGCCTTAATCAAGGGCGACCCTAAGAGCTGGGTAAAACAGTGCATGCCGTGGGCGCTATTTGGCTGGGTATCTTTAAGCGCCGGAATCATTCTCGGGATGATATGGTCGTATGAAGTCCTCGGCTGGGGCGGATACTGGAGCTGGGACCCTGTCGAGAATGCATCACTTGTCCCGTGGCTTACTGCGACCGCGCTCGTCCATGGTCTGATCCTGCAGCGATACAAAGGCAGAAACGTGCGCGGCAATATTATACTCGCGATTGTTACTTTTTTGTTGGTCTTGTATGCCACATTCCTCACACGAAGCGGCGTGTTGTCCAAGTTATCGGTGCATTCTTTTGCAGACTTAGGCACATCCGGCTATCTGCTTGCGTTCGTGCTGACCTATACCATCTTTTCGATTGTCCTTGTCGTCAGCCGATGGAATTCGGTCTCAACGCAAAAGCCCAACCTTGTGCTTGCTTCAAGGGATTTCATGCTCTCACTCGGCATCATCGTTTTGGTAGTCTTCGCGGCGGTGGTTGCCGCTGGGACGTCATATCCGTTGGTCACAAAATCTGGCCTGCAGCCGAGTTTCTATACCAGGATGTCCATTCCAATAGCGTGCGCGCTCATATTGCTGATTGTTCTGGCTTCCATACTTGCCTGGAGCCGTGACGGAGTCAAGATAAAATTAGAATTTCGATCATCACACGCGGCATATATTGCTCATGCAGGCGTGATAATGATGATCCTTGGGATTATTTTTTCTCTGTCAGGCAGATCAGCCAATATGACGCTTATCAAGGGCGGCATGGCAAAGCGTGCGTTGGGTTACGAATTTGCATACGTAGGCACGAAGAGGATCAGCGATACAAAAGAAGTTATAAATCTTAAAATGTCGCGCAAAGGTGATGATTCGATTCTGCCGCTTGCAATAGAATATTCTCAGCGCGGATCAGTCAGATCACCGTTTATCATGCCATCACTGACCGGCGACATGTATATATCGCCCGGTGATATCGAAAGTAACACAATCACCCCAGTCGCGTCCATGACCGAGAGTGGCTGGGCGGCGCTGCCCTTTACGATACCCGGCACACAATCCAGGGTTACGCTGATCGGTATGCAGGTCGAATCTCACCTTGTGCGCCTTGAATACGATTCGGGACACGGTAAGCCGGTAGAGATCACGCTCAGCCGAGACAAGCCTGCGAAAGTCGATGGCTACACGTTTGCGTTTCAGCGTTTTGTCAGCAATGGCGGGCCTGATATGCGTACTATGACCGCTGGCGTGCAGCTTGGGGTGAGCGGAAACGGCATCGCTGAGAAAGTTGTAATAGAGGTGGCCAAGAAACCGTTTATATTGCTGCTCTGGGCAGGCACGATATTGATATTGATCGGCGGATCGCTTGCAATAACTGAGCGATGATATCTTGGCTCTCCGCTCTCAACTATTTTTGAGGATACTGATGGGATATTACCCGATAATGCTTGATCTGACCGGAAAGAAATGCCTTTTAGTCGGCGGCGGTCAGGTGGCGCTGCGCAAAGCTCAGTCTCTGCGCGAGGCGGGCGCTGTCGTGTCCGTCATTTCTCCCAATATATGCGCGGAACTCGAAAGCGTGGACGGCGTCATATTACATAGACGATCCTACGAACCCGACGACATTACAGGATGCTCACTTGTATTCGCAGCAACTGATGACAGATCAGTCAATGCAGCAGTCTCTCATGATGCAGCGGGGCAGGGCATACCTGTAAACGTGGTTGACGACCCCAAACTGTGCAGCTTCATAGTTCCCGCGACATGCCGCAGGGGCGACCTTGTGATCTCTGTGACTACCTCGGGCAAAAGCCCCGCATTGAGCATGCGCATCCGCGAGCAGTTGGAGCAGGCATACGGGCCTGAGTACGAAGCGTTTGTAGATCTGATGGGGGAGTTTCGTGAGCAGGTCAAGAGACGCTACAGGTCGCATGCCCAGCGAGAGGCCGCGTTTAGCAGGCTCATCGAAAGCGGTATACTCGAGTTGCTTAAAGCCGGTCATGGCGAGCAGGCAAGGGAGATGGCTCAGCATTGTATTTAGTCGCAGTCGGTGTAAACCACAATTCAGCCCCAATTGAGGTTCGTGAGAAACTCGCTATCGGGGAGGCCGATCTGGCCGATGCGCTCCGCTCACTGAGATCGAGTGAATGTGTATCGGAAGTCTGTGTTCTCTCGACATGCAACCGCACGGAAATTTACGCAGTGACATCCAGCCGCAGTGATAAAGAGGCGCTGCTGGATTTCCTGGCCGGCTACGGGCATATTGACCGGACTCAACTGAGCGAGTACGTATATTGCTATTCATGCCATCATGGGGCAAAGCATCTCTTTGAGGTTGCAAGCGGGCTGGATTCCATGTCTCTTGGCGAGACTCAGATATTAGGGCAGATCAAGAACGCCTACAGCGGCGCATGTGACGGCGGTTATACCGGCTCGATCCTCAATAATCTTTTTCAGCGTGCGATAGCTGTCGGCAAGCGCGCCCGCACCGAGACGGGCATCTCGCGTGGAGCGTTTTCCATTGGAGCTGCTGCGGTCGAACTGGCCCGGTTTGTCTTCGGCTCGCTTGAAGGACGCGCAGCCCTGCTTATCGGCGCAGGAAAGATGAGCAAACTCGCGACTACTCACCTCAAGGCCAATGGCGTGAACAAGGTATATGTCTGCAGCCGAACTCTGCCCAGGGTGGAAAAACTGGTTGAGGAGCTTGGCGGAGAGGCAGTCGAACTCGATCACCTGGAGGATGCGCTGGGCAAGGCGGACGTGGTGATAAGCTCGACATCATCTCGCGAGCCTGTAATCACAAAAGATATTATCGAGCGCGTGATGGCGTCGAGGTGCAGAGCGCCTCTCTTTTTGATAGACATAGCCATGCCGCGCGACATCGAGCCGGGCGTATCGAACCAGGACGGCGTGTTTCTCTATGACATAGACGACCTGAGGTTTCTGGTCGAGCGTTCTGAAGATGAGCGCAGGGCCGAGATTGATAAAGTAAGCGAAATTGTCGATGCCGAGACGGCTGAGTTTACTGCATATCTGCGCACTATTGAAGCGGTGCCGCTCATCAGACTACTTCAGGAGAAGTTTGAGTCCATATACGAGCTTCAATGGGAGCGGTGCTCGTCAAAGCTGGCGCACTTGTCTGAAGAGGACAGGGAGTGCGTGAGGCGCGCTCTCAAATCCACTGTCACAAAACTTACGCACGACCCCATTATTCGCATGAAAGACTATGCGGCAAACGGCGGCAGCCAGAAGCTGGAAATTGCCCGCGAACTTTTCGGCATACCGCCCGAGAAAAGCTGATTTTGCAGCTCAACTTCAGTTTTCTCAGTTGCTTTGGCTGCCCGGTTGTATTAGAATGAATAATCATTGCATAGCAAACGCCTTAATAGTACGCTGACTGTTGAACAGCAGGTCTGGACTCTCCACTTTCCGCTTTCCACTCTCAGCTAATTTCGAAGGAAGGACAAATGGCTAATAAGGATCGTGTAAAACAACTTTTTTTGGACCTGCTCAAGATCAACACGCCATCAAAAAATGAGCGCCCGATGGCTGATTTCATAAAGGCCAAGCTGGAATCTTTAGGCTTGGATGTAGAAGAGGACGACGCGGGCGAAAAGATCGGCGGCAGCGCAGGCAATATAATCGCATCTCTCAAGGGCAACAAACCCGGCGCAAAGGCAATATTTTTGGGTGGTCACATAGATACCGTGGAGCCGACAGACAAACTCAACATCGTGATAGACGGTGACGAAATCCGCTCGGACGGGACCACAATCCTCGGAGCGGATGATAAGGCGGGCATAGCCGCGATTATCGAAGCGCTTCAGTCCGTAATTGAAAATGGAACCGCCCACGGCGATGTCCAGGTTATATTTAACGTCGCAGAGGAGATCGGTCTGTGCGGCTCAAGGGCGATTGACAGGTCCAAGATCAAGGCGAAATACGGTTACATATTCGATATGGATAGGCCTGCAGCCGGGATCACAGTCAGCGCTCCGTCGCATGAGAATGTGTTTGTCGAAATACGTGGTGTGGCCGCACATGCCGGAATGAACCCTGAAAACGGCGTCAGCGCAATCATAGCGGCAAGCAATGCAATATCCAAGATGAAACTCGGGCGCATAGACTTTGAGACCACCGCCAATGTGGGTGTCATAGAGGGCGGCAAGGCCAGAAATATCGTGCCGGACCTTGTAAATATCAAAGCCGAAGCCAGAAGCCGTGACGAAGCCAAGCTGGCTGCTCAAGTCGAGCACATGAAAACTACCTTTGAGAGAGAAGCCGAAGCTATAGGCGCAAAGGCTATAGTCACTCTCGATCACGAGTATAATGCCTATCGATGGTCGGAAGACGACGATATCATCAAGCTGGCTTCTAAAGCATCTCATAAGATAGGGATAGAGCCGGTGTATTCCGACGGCGGCGGCGGCAGTGATGCAAATATCTATAACAGCTACGGAATTTCGTGCGTGGTGCTTGGAACGGGCTATGACGGCGCTCACAGCGCATCCGAGAAGATACTGGTCAGCGATCTCGCCATAGCGGCGGATTATGCCAAAGCACTGATCGAGACAGCGGCGGAGGGCTGATTATATGCTCACGCGTGCGCGCGGCGGAGTTACCTCAATTGAGAGTGTGCGTGGCGATACACTTGAGATCAGTGTAAGTATAGATGGCGCTAAAGCCAGAGCCATAGCTTATACGGACCTTATCGGCGATATCAGAGTCGGCGATGAGGTCCTGCTTAATACGACCGCTGTGACCAAGAATCTCGGCACTGGCGGCGTGCATTTCGTGATGGCTAACCTCAGCCGGACTGAGCCGGGCAACGCCGATTCCATAGGCCATATAGTCAAGGCGCGCTATACACCCGTTCAGCACACTGTGCTTTCAGTCGAAGAAGAAGACTCGCCGTATCGCAAAGATATGGAGAACTTCCAGACTCTAGGCTCGATGCCTGTTGTGATAGGCCAGCTTCACAGCCAGCTTGCTCCGGCAGCAGCGGCTATCAAGAGGCTCAGCCACAATCGTGCGCGAGTCGCTTATATCATGACGGACTCAGCCGCGCTGCCTCTGTCTTTCAGCCGGTCAGCGTACGAACTGCGGTCCAAAGGTCTTTTGGATGCAACTATCACTATCGGCCAGGCATTTGGCGGCGAGTATGAGGCAGTCAATATCTATACTGGCCTGATTGCGGCGAAGGAAGTGGTGAAGGCGGATGCGGTAGTGGTCTGTCCGGGGCCGGGAAATGTAGGGACAGGCACCACGTATGGCTATTCGTCTATAGAGCAGGGTGAGATAATTAACGCCGTTAATATTCTCGGCGGCGCAGCTATAGCTGTCGCCAGAATCAGTTTTGCAGACCCGAGGCCGCGCCATCGGGGCCTGAGCCACCACACAATCACATCACTTAGCAAAATAGCGCTTACCAAATGCACACTCGCGCTGCCCATGATAGACCAGATGAAGCTGCTTGTGATACAGGAGCAGATTGCCCATTCGGCTATATCATATCGACACACAACACGAATCCTCGACGGCCATCCAGGTATAATAGAACTCCAGGAAAAGGGTATCAAGATGTCGAGCATGGGCCGGAGCTTTGAGGAAGACGAGGAGTTCTTCCTGTCCGCGTCTGCAGCGGGTGCGCTTGCTGCAGAGATGCTCAGGACTACTGTGTAGCAGCTTGGCGCAATCTGAAATTGCAGATTTCTGTTTCGGTCGCGATCGGATATCGCGCCCGATCTATATATATTGGAAAATAATCAATACAAAATACTAAATAATAAATCAGGAGAAATTATGTCCGATAAGAAATACACGGCTCATGTCGTTTCACATACCCACTGGGACAGGGAATGGTATCGCACGTTCCAGCGGTTTAGAATGCGGCTTGTGGAGATGACTGATTATCTTATAGATTTGATGGAGTCAGACCCTGACTATACATATTTCGTATTTGACGGCCAGACAATCGTGCTGGAAGATTATCTGGAGATAAGGCCGGAGAATGAAAAGCGCCTGCGCAGCCTGATAGAGCAGGGCAGAATTCTTATCGGGCCATGGTATAACCAGCCGGACGAGTTTCTTGTGAGCGGCGAGAGTATTGTCCGAAACCTGCTCCGGGGTAAGCAGATGTGCGATGATTATGGTAACTATATGGCAGTCGGGCATGTGCCGGATGCATTCGGCCATATCTCTCAGCTTCCTCAGATATTGCTCGGTTTTGGCATCGACAGCGCAGTGCTGCTCAGGGGTATAACCACGGACCAGGTAGACGCCGAGTTCAACTGGCGGGGCTCAGACGGTTCTGAAGTACTTGCGGTCAAGCTGCCGGATAATAATTCATACAGCAACTTCCTATATCGCTTGCTCGATACCCTAAAGCATGATGACAAGCCCATAGACGAGGATCAGACCCTGGGAGAACTCAAGGCTCTGCTTCAGGACTGCATAGACGAAAGACCTACAACCAGCCAACTGCTCTTTATGGACGGGGTCGATCACATCTTCCCGCAGTATAAGACCCCCGAGATTATCAAGCTGGCGAATGAGAAGATGGACGATCTTCAACTGGTTCACAGCACTCTGCCTGACTTCGTAGAAGCCGTAAAGAGTGAGAAACCTGAGTTGAAGACATATACGGGTGAACTCAGGTGGTCTAACCGGAAATGGAGACTGCAGAGTGTGCTGGCACATGTGATGTCCAGCCGGATGCATCTCAAACAGGCTAACCATGCCAGCGAGACACTTTTAGAGAAGTATGTGGAGCCTCTGTGCTCATGGGCTTGGGCTTTGGGCGCGGAGTATCCGAAGAGCTATATAGACCTTGCGTGGAAATACCTGCTTCAGAACAGCCCGCACGACTCTATCTGCGGATGCAGCATAGACCAGGTCCATAAAGAGATGGTCTATCGGTTCGAGCAGGCCACACAGATATGCGAGCCTCTGGTTAAGAAGTCTATGAGCTTCATCACCGATAAAATCGGCTCTACTGCGGACAATCCCGATCATATGGTGCTTGCAGCAGTGTTTAACACACTCGGATATAAGCGCAGCGAGGTCGTAGAGGCGGACGTCTATATTCCGAACGAATGGCATTTGGGCGGACTGAAGGTTACAAACCCTGACGGCGAGGAAGTGCCCAGCGCTCTCCTCAAGACATCTACACCGTGGCTGATCGACCAGACCCGTCACGATATACCGCAGGGACCATCTCTGCGAAGATGCAGGATGGCTATTGCCGTAAAGGATGTCCCATCAGTCGGCTATAAGGCGTATCGGGTAGAGGTGACTGATAAACCCAACAGGCAGCCAGCGACCATGCTCCTTGGACCCGATACGGCAGAAAACGAATATCTAGCGGTTACAGTATCGAGTGACGGCACGCTGTATATACTCGACAAGCAGACTGACGCAGCTTACACGACCTGCCTTATCTTTGAAGATGGCGCGGATGTGGGTGACGGCTACAATTAC
This sequence comes from Armatimonadota bacterium, assembly GCA_039679645.1. Taxonomy (NCBI): domain Bacteria; kingdom Bacillati; phylum Armatimonadota; species Armatimonadota bacterium. The sequence continues at coordinate 76,120 of JBDKUO010000065.1, read as the reverse complement.
ATAAAGCCCATGAACGATAAGGTAGTGACCAGCCTGGGAGCAAAGTGCAGAGTCTCGATAGCAGAGAATAATGCGGTGCGGGTCGTCTTTGAGATCGAGACAGATCTGGAGCTTCCAGCAAGTATCGATTCTACTCGCGAAGGCCGATTAGATGAGAACGTTATATGCAAGGTCAAAACATTCGTGACTCTGGCGGCAGGCTCAAAGCGTGTGGATTTCAAGACTATCATTGATAATCAAGCAAAAGACCATCGACTGCGAGTGCTCTTCCCCACGGGTATCCCTGCTACGGTTTCGCATGCGGAGCAGGCATTTGATGTTGTCGAACGAAGCATCAGCGTTCCGGTCTGCGCTGACTGGAAAGAACCTTTGCCGACCACACACCCGCAGAAATCGTTTGTGGATATCAGCGGCGGTGGAGTAGGGTTTACGCTCATCAACAAGGGTCTGCCTGAGTATGAAGTGAGAGATGACGAAGCCAGGACCATAGCACTTACACTCCTCCGAGCAACCGGCAGCGGAGTAGGGGGAGCCGAGCTTCAAACAGATGCCCAAATGATAGGCGAACATACTTTTGAATACGCCATCTACCCGCATTCAGGCGATTGGGAAGAAGCAAAGAGTTGGGTTCAGGCGCATGAGTTCAACGAGCCTCTTATTATCGGCCAGACAGGCGTGCATGATGGTGATCTGCCGATGGAGAAGAGTTTTATTGAAAATAATGATGACAGGTTTATCCTGAGCGCAATCAAGAAAGCAGAGTCCGACGATGCGCTGATTCTCAGAGGGTTTAACACAGGATCAAATAGTTTGGATGTGAATTTAGGTGTGGATTGCGCTCGCAAAGCTGAGAAAACTGACTTATCCGAGAAATCGACTGGCGAGGCGGACTTAAGTAAGGGCGTAATATCAGCAAAGGTAGCTTCGAAGCAGATAGTGAGTTTCAAAATAGATATATAGACAAGCCTGCTTTTGATAACAACACGGCGCCGATTGAAAAGCGATACTCTTCCTACATATCACTTTTGGGTTGGCGCCTTTAATGTATCCGTACAACTACCTGTTTTTGTGATCACAACTTGACAATTGGCAGAAACGGCGTGTATAACCAATGTGGTGGACATGTAATTTCTGGCAGCATTGTTCACGTGTGCGCTCCTGAAGTAGATTTTTCCTCGAAGGCGTAACACTATACCTTATCTGACCAATTATTATATATTCTTCATGATATGAGGGGGGGAAGGAGGCCAGAAAGGTGATTCGACCGGCGCTCAACAAAGCCCGGACGCTAACGTTCGTCATGTTGATTCTCCTTCTGGCCGCCGCTGAAGCTATATGCGGTGGAGGACGTCTTAACGTCATTGTCGTGCTGAACCAACGCAGCACCATTTCGACCAGCATAGCCAATTATTATGTAAAGGCGCGTGACATCCCCGCTGAAAACATCTGCAGAATTTCGTGCTCAACTGATGAACTGGTGAGCAAATCCGAGTTCGACACGAATATTCTCACACCCATCCGCACATTTCTTCAAAACAACAGCTTTCTGGACAGCATAGACTACATAGTGATGACAAAGGGCGTGCCGTTAAAAGTAGTCGGGACTGAGTACGGATACGGCGGTCCGCTGTCGATAACCAACATCTTGACCTGCGCAGGCGAGCAAAGTGTGACCGGTGACCTCGATAATCCATATGGTCCGCAGGCCTTTGATCCTGTTGAAACATCCTTTTCCCACACACTCGATCTCGGAGGATATCACCTGTATCTGGTAACAAGGCTTGATGGCTACACGTTTGATGACGTTAAGAATATGATAGACCGAAGCAATACGCTTGAGCATACCGGTTCGATTGTTTTAGACCGAAACTATTCATCGAATCCTTCCGGCTCAACAACTATGTTGAACGGATGGTTGACGGATGCTCAAACTGCTCTGTCCGCAAGGGGTATACCTACCATTTATGATGACACGTCGTTGTTTGTGCACGACCAGACAGATCTTATGGGTTATTTTAGCTGGGGAAGCAATGACCCATCATTTACCTATTCCGCTTACATGAGCAACACCTTCGCACCTGGAGGAATTGCCGACTCATATGTATCCAGCAGTGGACGCACATTTTCACCGGAGGCAGGTTACCCCGAATCCTGTCCGGCCAGCTCACAATCGCTGATCGCGGATATGATAACAAAAGGCGCATGCGGTGTCTCCGGTTTTGTGTCTGAGCCTTATACCGCCTATGCTACATATCCAAATATATTGTTTGATAGATATACCAAGGGATACAACCTGGCTGAGAGTTTCTATATGGCATGTCCGAAGCTGTTTTGGAAGTCCGTGGTAGTAGGAGACCCACTGACGGCTCCATATTCGACACCTCCGACAGTGGTTGTGCTCTCACCCGATGTGCCTCTCACCGGGGATTCCGCAACTATTACGGCAACAGCGACCGGTTCAAATGGGATATCGAGCGTGGATTTCTATATGGATGGAAAACACTTAGGCTCTGATACGACTTTACCATACTCTATCACATTCGATTCCACGCTCTATACTGTCGGTCAACACAAAATCGAAGTGCGAGCAATAGACGCGAGCGCTGTTGCAACGCAGGGATGGACATCGACTACAATGACCATCGAAAACCCAATTTCGAACCTCAGTGTCATAGCCGATGCGTTCCCCAGCCAGGATAAGCAGGGCGTTCGCGCTACCGGAAAAATAGTGAGTGCCGGGACAGTCGAAATGGGAGGCTCCGAGTTTTATATACAGGAAGAAAACGGCACCAGTGGGATCCGCGTTATCTCTTCAACCGTGGTTGAAGAGGGTGACGTGGTCACGGTTGTCGGCGACTTGACGACTCCTTCCGGCGAGAGAAGCATTCAAGCGGTCAGCGTAGATATTTTGGAGAACCAAACTAAGCAGGCCAAACCATTCGGCATGCCAAACAGGAGTATAGGCGGATCTGATGTAAACGAGTATACCAAGGGTGTGACAGGTGGCGCGGGACTGCGCAATATCGGCGTGCTGATCAGGACATGGGGCAAGGTAAAATATGTGGGAGGCGAGCAGGAGAGCTTCTTCTATATTGATGACGGCAGTAGAATGCAAGACAATTCGGGTCATGACGGCATAAGGGTCGAATGCCGCAACTTGCCCAAACCGGTGATTGGACAGTATCTGTGTGTTACGGGAGTGTGCGGGTGTAAATATATAGACACGCATATTATTCCGATAATCAAACTCCGCAAACAAACGGACATGTCTGTGATCGGCTTATAGTCTCGTGATCCGGTACAATTACCGGGTTTTGTAAATATTTCAAACAGGACACTTGACAAGCAGCCGTTTTGCGGATAAACTCATATCGATTGAAAAGGTTTCTCGCCAACCGTAAGCAGGGTGCAGCTTATACGGTTGAGGGCGACTTCTATTAAGCAGTATATAGCATCTCGAATGATGCAAAAAGCACCAATTAGCCCACACAAACAGGAGGAGAAAAATGATATTGAAGTCTGTAAAGACGACGGCTGTTTTTGCCTTGGTCATGTTACTGATGTTATGTGTTTGCGCATCAGCAGGTATCGTTGACCAGAAAACGAGCACCCTCAAAGGGTCTGGAAATGTGCAACAGCTTATCTGTGACGCAGTAGTCACATTGGATGGCGGAATCTACACATACACCTATACTTTGACCTATGATATAGGTCCCGCCACTGTTCACATCTATAAAGTCCAGAATCCAAATTACGCCTCATATTACAATGCATCCAACACGCCGAATGATGCAGGCATATTTACCAATCCCGCCAATGGAAACAGCAACTGGATAGGATGGCAAAACGGCGCACTAGATGTGGGCGGAAGCAGGGTGTTCAGTTATCAATCCAGTCGTGCTCCGATGGATATCGACGTGTACTGTTACGCAGTCGATGGCGGATCAGCGGCAATCGGCAAGACTCTGGGTATGGGCGAAACGATTCCTGAGCCGAGCAGCCTGCTTGTTCTGGCGTTTGGCGCTGTTGGAACAGGGTCACTGATAATCAGGCGGCGCAAATAATAAGCGATTGTTGCGCGAATGAAGTTTTCCACGTGCGGCAGGATGCGTCCTCATAAAGGAGGGTTGGCATGAGGAGAAGTATAAGATTCGCTTTAATATGTGCTCTCGTAGTAGTTACGGGAGTAGTTGCTTGGGCATTTCCTGAAAACCCATATCAGAGTGTCGTGAGTTTGAGTATGGGAGATATGTTTACCGACTACTCGAACAATCTGACTGCAAAAGTAACGGTTAATCCAAACGGTTCATATCACTACGAATATACATTGAGCTATCAGTGTTCTGCATACTTAGATAGTGAGGCGCTTACCGAGTTTAGTGTCGGTAATATGGATAAACTTGCCTTTACTAATCAGGGAAGCAACCACGCTTTTACAAACAGTGCCAGCAACAACTCAGTGCTGTGGGTAAACGGCAGTGTAGGTACTGGAAACACTGTTAAGTTCTGGTACGATTCGATATATACATATAAGGTGGTTGACGTTACTCTTTCTGGTGGACTTCCGTCAAGCGGCAACACACTCGGTATGGTAATTCCAGAGCCCAACAGCATTATTGCATTGCTGACAGCTTTGGGCGGATTTGCGTTTGTGCTTAAGAGACGATAGCGCGCAAATCGAAAGAAGAAGAGAGGGAGAGAAGATGGGCCGGGGGATTAACCCCGGCTCTTTAGTTGTACATCGTGTTTTTATTCTTGATATACAGGATATCCTGATGCTATCAGGGATCGGAGGCTCATATGACTTACAAAATAGTCGTTGACAGAATCAAGTGCCAGGGGATCGGCGCATGTGTCGGAACAGCGCCTGATGTGTTCGAGATAGACAGCGAAGGAAAAGCGGTTGTCATCAATATACAAGGTTCCGATGACGATACGGTTTTCGCGGCGGCAGAGGCTTGTCCGCTTGATGCTATTACGTTATACGATGAAGAAGGCAAACAGGTATATCCCTAGGCTATGGTAATTCCTTCCTATGTCTTATTCGACACACTTGTTATTCCACAACCTTGTGTTTTCTGTTTTCATAGTCGGTATATGTGGTCAAATCCAAGTCCCAGAACTCAAGCGGCACAGGTATTTTTCCACTTCCGTCAGGCGCATCGATTACATAATTCGGGTAGGCCAAACCGGATAGTCCCTTTCTAAGCATAGTCATGATGTGGCGCTCCTTTGCCGGATCGACCTGGAAATGCATCGCGCCTGGAACCGGATCACAGCGGTATATATAATATGGCCGGACGCCTATCTCGAGAAGTCCTGTGAACAGGTCATATAGCGTCTGGTAATCATCATTGACACCATTCAAAAACACAGTCTGCGAATATAGGATAGCGCCGGAAGACATAAGTCTCTTGCAACAGAGCACAGTTTCGCGGGTGATCTCAGCCGGGTGCTCGAAGTGTATGCCTACGTATACAGGCTGCGCCACTCGCTCTATTACTTCGAGTCTGGCGTCGTTAATGAGAGCCGGATCGCTGACGGGCATGCGCGTGCTGATCCGTATAATCTTGATCGTATCAAGTGACGATATTTCACTGACGGCATAATCGAACAAGTCATCATCGACTATAAACGGGTCTCCTCCCGACAGTATCACTTCGCTGATTTCCGGGTGCGCACTCAGGTAATCGGTCCATTTGTCGATATGCGATTTGTCGATCCGTCCCCGCTCGATATCGGATACAAGCCGCCTGCGAGTACAGAACCGGCAGTAGGCAGCGCATTCAGCCGTCATTAGGCACAAAACGCGGTTGCCGTATTTGTTGATCATGCCAGGCACGACTTCGTGCTCTTTTTCTCGCAGCGGATCATCTTCGCCGATCATATTGTCGTCTAGTTCAAGTTCGCTGACCTCAAACTGTTTTCTGACGGCATCTTCGTAGACCATCAAACGCTCGACATGTTCGGATATTTTATACAGCATATTGTTTCACCACAACTGCCTATCATTACTCAGAGCCTGCTGCTTTTTGACTGACAGGGCATCATAATCGCGTCAACCATTCCATGTATCAGCTTTTTATCTTTTGGGCATGCCGTAGCAAGTACCCCGCCCAAATTTGCCCGGTCATCTGCTACAAAATAATATGGACACAGCCTCACGCGAGCCTGCATTTCCAGTGTTCGATTCTCATCACAGTACTTTACCCCAATGATAGCGCTGTCATGATATGGCTGGATCACATATGGGGAGTTTTCAAAGCTTGAAAGAGCCGTATTTGCGGTATCAGCCCACTCATTCCCGGGCATATCGTGACCTATCTTTACTCCACGTGACCCCCATGCAAGTGGAGAGAAACCGGAGGGCTTCAGCACCAGGCGTCTATCCTTTTGAGTCCCTTCTATTATCTCTCGCCAATCTCTTATCGGCCTTCCTTTCCATTTGAAACCGGAGATTTGCGCATGCGGCGGCACTGCTCGATTGTCCATGATCCAGGTCGGCGATACTGTGCTGATAAGCAGCTTATAGTTATCGTCACCGAGAGATTTGACCCAGTAATCCTTCAGCGATTCACTGTGTAAAAACGCAAGGAGCATCTTTTCTTCAAGAAAGTGTTTGTATGGCGGGGTCACTATTGTTGTCTTCTTTCGCGCGGCATACGAAACCAACTCGGACTTGGGAATATTGAGCAGATCGAACAGTTCAAAAAACCTATAAATCAGATCGATGCGCAGTTTTTCAGAGTCTTTCTCTACAAAAAGCCCTCCTTCCGTAAACTCGATTTCACTCGGTCTCAGAGTATATGCGCGCAGCTCGATCTTTTGGAGTTCACCCGCAAGATACGTCATCTCAGGCAGGTAATCAACGGATTCTTCCGAAACAACTATCGCGCACACCGGATCATCGATTCCGGCAGCCTCGCGCAGTGATTGTGCAAAACCGTCACGAACACTTCTTGGAGAGCCGATCAAATCGAAACCTGCATCATCGTATGCTGCTGATAGGCAATCGAGATGTCCAAACCCGCCCGGCACACTGTCTAGCTCAGTTATGACGAATCCGTCGCATCTAATTAGTATGTCCGGCCGGATTATCCGTGGGATCGAATGCTTGTGATAATGCATGCGGGCATGGCGAATCAGGCCGTCGGGTTTACCAATGTCGAGATAATTGCGAACCCATTCATGGTTCGAGCGAAGATAAAGCTCATTTGCCCCATGATAGAACCTGAACAGCGCTTCGCCCAACTTCTCCAACTGCGCCACCTGATCGGTGCTGAGGTCAAAGGGGGCCGGTGATATCAGGTGCGAGCGCAGTCCGTAGGCGCTGTTCCAGAGTCCGGCTTTCGCTATATGTGATCGCACTTTATCGCAGATGCGCTGCTCTATATCGCCCAAGGTCACTACTCCTCATCAAGCTCTGCATTTGTATACCCGCTGGATTTGCTTGCCAAACATTGACAACTGATCTTGCGTTCTGCTACAATACCAGTGGACACAGCTCCCCAGGACAATTGTTCAGGCAAAAATCCCCAGGAAAACTATGGTTGAGGGGCATCACTGTATTACGGAGTCCCAATGGCTAGTGAAGAATTGATACTCATCCTCGATTTTGGCGCGCAGTATACACAACTTATCGCACGTCGTGTGCGCGAATGCAGGGTATACTGCGAGATCATACCCTACGATACCCCGGTTTCACAAATAGTAGAGCGCGCTCCTAAGGGAATAATATTCTCCGGCGGGCCGGCAAGTGTGTATGAAGAAGGCGCGCCGCGATGCGATAATGCAATTTATGATATCGGAGTGCCCATACTCGGAATATGCTACGGCACTCAGCTTATGGCCTATCATTTAGGCGGCAAGGTTACGCCAGGGGTTCAGAAAGAGTTTGGACGCACTGAACTTGATGTAATCGATTCGTCGGTGCTGTTTTCGGGACTCGACAAAAAACTTGTGTGCTGGATGAGCCATGGTGACCTTGTTGAGAGCGCTCCTGCGGGCTTCAAGACAGTCGCCCGGACTGCGAGCACACCCGTCGCAGCTATGGAAAACCCCGAAAGGGGACTCTATGGCGTGCAGTTTCATCCTGAGGTAGTGCATACGCCGTGGGGGACTGAGGTACTTCGCAATTTTCTGTATAATGCATGCGGCCTGCATGGCTCGTGGACTCCGGCTTCGTTTATAGAGACGGCCGTAAGGGAGATCAGAACGCGGGTCGGCAGCGATAAAGTCGTCTGCGGTGTCAGCGGCGGAATCGACTCGGCATGTGTAGCAGCGCTGCTGCACAAGGCAATTGGCGACCAGCTCACATGTATATTCGTCGATCATGGGCTTATGCGGCTCAATGAAGGCGAGAGCGTACGCCGGACATTCGAGGAGCATTTCAAGATAAAGCTCGTATATGTTGACGCCGAAGAAAGATTTCTCAGTAGGCTTGCCGGTGTGCTCGACCCGGAGAAAAAGCGCAAAATTATAGGCGAAGAGTTCGTGCGGGTTTTCGAGGAGCATGCGTCAAAGATCACCGACGCTAAATGGCTCGGCCAGGGCACGCTGTATCCCGACGTGATAGAAAGCGGCACGAAGAACGCCGCTGTCATCAAATCGCACCACAACGTAGGCGGCCTACCCGAGGATATGGTCCTCAAGATAATCGAGCCGCTCAGGTATCTGTTTAAGGACGAAGCAAGGGAAGTCGCGGCTGAGTTGGGTCTGCCTGAAGAGATGGTCTGGAGGCAGCCGTTTCCCGGTCCGGGACTTGCTATACGCATCGTCGGAGAAGTCACTAAGGCACGGCTCGAAACTCTGCGCCATGCGGATGATATCGTAGTTGAAGAGATCAAGCGCGCCGGTTTGTATCGGGAGCTCTGGATGGGATTCGCGGTGCTTGCCCCAATAAGAAGTGTTGGAGTTATGGGCGACCAGCGGACCTATGACGACACGATTGTGGTGAGAGCCGTGACCAGCCAGGATGCCATGACCGCCGACTGGGCAAAGTTGCCTTACGAAGTGCTGGAAAAAATCAGCAACCGGATCATAAATGAAGTGCCGGGAGTGAATCGGACCGTTTATGATATCAGCTCGAAACCGCCCGCGACCATCGAGTGGGAGTAGCGCATTGACTGATTCCGGTAAAGACGCTGTGGAAGTACTAATATCGGAAGACAGGCTGCAAGAACGAGTATCCGAGCTTGGAAAGCAGATCAGTCGTGATTACGCGGGCAGGGAACTGCTCTTAATAGGCATTCTGAAAGGCTCCGCAATCTTTCTGGCTGATCTAATCAGGCGGATCGACATGATCGTAGATTATGACTTCGTTGCAATCTCCAGTTATGGCGGTGACAAACATACCTCCGGAGTTGTGCGGATGCTAAAGGACATTAGCTGCAGTGTCGATGGCCGGGATGTGTTGATTGTCGAGGACATAGTAGATACAGGTTGGACTCTGCGCATGAGCTATCTTGCTGAAAACTTATTATCGCGCGGAGCGTCAAGCGTTAAGATATGCGCTCTTCTGGACAAACCCAGCCGCAGACGTGTCGACGTTAAAATCGACTATTGCGGGTTTGCCGTTGAGGACAGTTTCGTGGTAGGCTACGGACTCGATTATAATGGACGGTATCGGAATCTGCCGTACATAGGAGTCATAAAAGTAGAGACTGATGATTAATTCCAGAGTTTTGCGTTTAAGGACTGGACAAAACGCGGTATCAATCCTATAATATAAATGTCTAATAACAGTCCTCATTGTTGTTGTCTACTGGACTTTCTCGGGTGCAAACCCTCCATCATTATGTTGATTCCAACCCTATTGCGTACTTGCCGGGCGTGTAATATGTCATGGTAGAAGTGCGCCAAACCTCATACTTGAGGCTATCCCAAAGAGGTGATTACAAATTGGAGCCTTTGGAACTATCTGAACTAGAAAAAAAGACGTTCGAGGAACTGCAGGAGATAGCGGCTACTCTAGGAGTAGAAAACGGCTTCTCTAGACGTCAGGACCTTGTTATGAGCATCCTCAAGGCGTTTGCGGAAAAGAGCGGGCTTATCTTTGATCAGGGTGTGCTCGAAATCCTGCCGGACGGCTGGGGTTTCCTGCGGCACTCGAACTTCTCACCCACAAATACCGATGTATATGTCTCACAGTCGCAGATCAAGCGATTCGGACTCAAGACGGGTGACATAGTCTCGGGACAGGTGCGGCCGCCGAAAGATACCGAGAAATACTACAGTCTGCTGCGCGTGCAGGCAGTGAGCAATCAGAACCCCGAAGCAGCGAGGTCTCGCAAAAGCTTTGATGACCTAACTCCAATATATCCGAATGAGCAACTTGTTCTTGAAACTACACAGGACAACTACTCCGCGCGCTTTATAGACCTCATCTCGCCTATTGGTAAGGGACAGAGGGGTCTGATTGTCGCTCCGCCGAAAGCCGGCAAGACGACGCTGCTTAAGACCATAGCAAACAGCGTCACTACCAACTTCCCGGATGTCGTCCTCATAATTCTGCTGATTGATGAGCGTCCTGAAGAAGTAACGGATATACGCCGCTCGGTCAATGGAATGGTAGTCAGCTCCACATTCGATGAGCTGCCTGAAAACCATATGCGCGTCGCCGATATGGTCCTTGAAATGAGTAAGAGGCTGGTCGAGTCGGGTAAGGATGTAGTAGTGCTGCTCGACAGCATCACCCGACTTTCGAGAGCGTCGAACCTGACTGTGAACCCCAGCGGGCGGACTTTGTCGGGTGGTTTGGACCCGAGCGCTCTATATAGGCCCAAGCGGTTTATCGGCGCAGCGAGAAATATCGAAGAGGGTGGAAGCCTTACGGTTATAGGCACCGCACTTGTCGAGACTGGAAGCCGCATGGATGATGCGATCTTCGAAGAATTCAAAGCTACGGGTAACATGGAACTGGTCCTGGACCGTAACCTTGCCGAGCGCCGTATATTCCCGGCAATCGACACTAAGAGGTCCGGCACTCGCCATGACGAACTGCTTTACGATGATGACACCCTGAAGCGGGTCTGGCAATTGCAAAGGCTCCTGGCAGCTCTCGATACCGCCGAAGCGACTGAATTGCTGCGTGACCGGTTTAAACATACAAAATCAAACAAGGAATTTCTGCAGATTGTGGATAAAACACTTAAGAGTAACGATATAGATTAGTGCAAATGCTGATGGGGTAATGATACCCAGTGTATTTTAGAAAGGGTAGCATCATTGGCTGAAAATTTTGGATTCGAGGAAGATGAAAACCCGGACGAACTGTTTCCACAGTCTCTGAGTGGTGAAGATGATTCGGAAGCGGACGAAAGCAGCCTTGAACAGAGGGAAGTCAAGGTCATGGGCGTCTACGAGCACAAGGAGCAGGAAGGCGTGCAGCCTACAAACTACTTTGTTCTGCTCAAAGATGCCAGAGGCCGTTCCGTCCTGATCTGGATCGGAAAATTCGAGGCTATGGCGATATCGCTTGCCCTGGATGGCGCTTCGGCAGACCGTCCGATTACCCATGATCTGCTCAACAATGTTATAAACCGCATGGGCGGCACCGTCGAAAGGGTCTTGATAGACGATTTGTGGAACAAGACCTACTATGCGAAGGTCACAATTGCACACGAGGGAAAGGTTGTTGATGTTGACAGCCGTCCAAGTGACGCGATTGCGCTCGCTCTGCGGGCAAAGGCTCCTATTTTTATGCTTGAGGGAGTCATCGAAAAAGCGGCAGTCCACGAGGAATAATAGAATTATTATTACACCGGCTTACTAAGCCCGGAGGCTATTTGCCTTCGGGCTTTTTGCATACGGCATGCGAATAGTGGGCTGTTGTTCATTTAGAAAAAGTAATGTTTGTATACGGTATATCCATTGACAAATGGCTAATACATGCACATAATAACAACAGATTACAATGGTGGGGAGAGAGCTATGAAAAGAGGGTTTACGCTTATTGAGTTGCTGGTTGTTATCGCGATAATAGCCATCCTTGCAGCGATATTATTTCCGATATTTGTGTCTGCACAGGAGCAGGGAAGACAGACAAAATGTCTAAACAATCTTAAACAGCTATCAACGTCCGTGCCGCAATATTGCGATGATTATGCAGGCACAATGCCGATTGTTCTCGGATATTATGTAAGTCCTGAAAGACGTGATTGGGCAGGGTGCCTGCATAATGTTGGCGGAAGTAACGTCGTATGCTCGGTCAGAGACGGCGGACTTTGGAAATACACACGCAACAGTGACGTATATAAATGCCCCAGTGATTTTAACTCACCCGCTGCAGGAGTTACCAACCAACCTACTAACTTTCCAATATCCTACTCTATGAATGCCCGGATAGGCTCTGTCCCCGGCATTGCCGCCGATAATCCTTATTACTTGTTGAGCAAATCAAATCTTGACAAAGAAAGCTCCGGGCGTTCATCCAGGATTCTTTTATTTATTCATGAGTCTCGCGGGCGTATTAACGATGGCTTCTTCAGTTGGGGCAATGCATGGGATATACCAGGCACTGTGCACAATTTGGGAACAACAGTTTCGTATGTGGACGGTCACTGCAAGTGGGGGAGCCAGAAGCAGTTGTTGAAAGAAATGGAAAGCGCCCAGTGGTCAAGCAACACGTTTTATGTGAAGATGTAGTAATGATAGGCTGCGCCGTACTAAATATGAGGAAAATGTCATGCGGGCATTTTCGGGCTTTGGCAATTGTATTACTTGTTTTGTTGATACCCTCAATTTGTGCATGCGAACAACTCAGTATTGATGGCTTTCAATATACTACTACTGATGCCGCTTTTGCGGTCTGGAAGCCTGACGGTGCGGCATTATCGCCCGAGCCCGCTGTTGTTGAAGGTGTCAAGTGCTTACGTCTGCCATGTCGGTTTCGTAAAGATACGACCAGGGCTATATGGGACAAACAGGTCGACCTTAATCTCTCCGATTACGACTACTTCAGCATCAAAATTAAATTCGACAACCCCTCTGCAATCAGAATGGTCTCTGTCTATTTTAAGAGCGGCGCAGGCAACGGATGGTACGGCAGGACAGAGGCCATCCGGAACGTGACCGAAAAGTGGCACACCATTATCATTCCGAAAAGCACGCTGTATGCCGAATCACCGTGTCCGGGCTGGAACGACATACGTACGGTGCGTATATCCGTATGGCAGTCATATATGGAGGACGCCGCCGTTTCAATTGCCGACTTTAGTGCGCAGAAATCGGATGGGATCAGGAACATTCTTCCAAACAGCGGGTTCGAGTTGTGCAATACAGAATCTATTCCCGATTATTGGGGTACGGGGCATTGGGGCATTGGTTCTGTCGAGACTGTGACGAATACCGGCGATTGGCGCAGGCGCTGGACGGTTGACAATAAGGTCATTCACTCCGGCAAACGCAGCCTGCGCATTGAGCGAGAGGGCGCTGTTCCGGAGATGCAGGCATGTTCCAACTGGGTCCATGCGAATCCGGGCGATTCATACGTTTTTTCGGCATGGATAAAAAGCGATAATCCGGATATGCCCGTTGCGCTGGCTTTCTCCGGATCTAAGACTGAAAAAATATCGGTTGGAAAGGAATGGCAGCGCTTCTGCGTTACCGGCAAAGTCGACAGCGCACTTGCCACATGCAGAATTATGCCGCTTGATGCGGGCACTGTGTGGATTGACGACACTCAGTTCGAAGCCGGCATAATGCCATCAGAATATCGTTCCGCGATTACAGACAAGAGCTTTGCAGGCGAAATCGTCCATCGTAAGGTCAAGAATCCGCAATCAGCCAAAATTGAACCGTATCCGGATAAGGTGCAGGTTAAGATAGATGAAAACCGGCGGTTCCTGGTCAATGGCAAGCCATTTATTCCTTTTGCAATGGGATGGGAGTCCGTTCCCCAGCCCGAGATAATTCATGAGATCGCGCATGCCGGCTTTAACACGGTGTGCATTATGGCCGGGTCGCAGCCGGTAGAAGACATTCGTAAGCTTTTCGATGTTATTCGCGATGATGGAATGAGAGTAATACTCTGGGTTGGCAGCGCCACCGATAACGATATGCTGCAGCAATGGATCAATGGCCTAAAGGACCATCCCGCGCTGCTTGCATGGTATATTTGCGACGAACCGGAAAAGATAACCCCCCAAATACAAGACAGGTATGACCTGGTCAAGAAGCTGGACCCGACCAGACCGGTATACATCAACTACACTATATACAACCTGAACAAACTCGGCGACATAGCCTCACTGGATGATTACCCTATTCCCGAGTCTTCTCCAGCAGCGATTGCGGGGGACGCAGATATGCTCGAGAGATGCGCGATCGAATCCGGCAAGCCGACTTGGATATGGCTGCAGGCTCATGGTTATGCTTACTGCTATTCGCGCGAGCCTACAGGCCCCGAAGAAGAGTGCATGACTTATCTCGCCCTCATCCATGGAGCCAGAGGTATCAGCTATTTTGCGCAGAAACCGCACAGCAATGAACTGTGGAATGAGATGAAGCAGCTTGCATTTGAAGTGCGGACTCTTACACCTGTTTTATACTCACTCGAAAAAGTCTCTGGGGCCTGTGTTGATAAGAAGGCTGTTCACCTGGCTGTTAAGCGCTACAAGGGTGAAGTATACCTGATTGCAGTCAACGAGCGTCCAAATCCGATTACTGTTTCATTTACCGTGCCGGGGGCAGACCGGTTCAAGACTGAAGTCCTGTTTGAAAACAGGAAACTAGGTGTCAAGCATGGGCGCTTTACTGACCATTTTGAAGGGTATCAGCGGCATGTATATAAACTGCGGTGCTTATGACAAAAGCGTCTAATTGCTATGCTGCTCTGCGATCATTCCTCTGACAAAGTTCTCCTGATGCCATGAGCACTTTGCCAAGCGCTTTCACGATTTCATGAGCATAAAATGTACCGGTGTTTTGCGTCAGCTCATCGAATGCTTCCAGTGGAGACCTCTTTGCCCTGTACGAACGTTCAGAAGTCATTGCCTCGTATGCGTCCGCGACCGCGATTATTCGCGACGGGTAGGGGATTGCCTCGCCTCGCAGCCCGTCTGGATACCCTGTTCCATTCAGCCGCTCATGATGATGTCTAATAATCGTGCTCACATAAGCAAGCTCATCTATTGCCCCTACGATCTTGCAGCCCGCTACAGGATGCTGGCGCATCGCAGCCCATTCCTGATCGTTAAGCTGTGTCTGCTTGTTTAGCGCGCTGTCGGGAAGTATGAGCTTACCTATATCGTGCAGACGTGATGCAAACTCCAATGCGCTGCGCTCCTGTACGGGGATATTCAGCTCATCTGCTATCGCAAGCGCCAGCCCTGTAACACGCTGACTGTGGCCTGCTGTGTAGTGGTCCTTTGCGTCAATTGCGGAAACAAGCGCATCAATGGATTGCAGCACAAGGCCGATGCCCTTCTGCGTCATTCGTTCGCGCTCAAGGCGGCAGCGCTCTACATTCCGCTCCACAAGTATCGGCAGTTCCATCGGATTAAACGGCCTGAGAAGCACATCGGAGGCTCCGCGCTGTAGCGCCACTCGGCTCTCTTCAAGGAGATGGCTTTCAGTTACAAGGACCACCGGCATCTGCGGATGAATCGACGTCAAATCGCTCAGCGCTGTAAGATTTCTGTCAGGCAGCGCTTCGATACTTACAAATGATATGTCAAAGACCTGAGTGCGAAGAATCTCAACAGCTTCAATTGAATTGGCGGCAGCCCTTACTTCACACGACTGAGCAGCAAGTGTATTGTAGATATCGCCTGCGTGTTGCTCATTCGGGTTTTCAACTACCAACACTTTCTTGCGCCCATCACCCATCAAAGTCGATCCGTTCGTATTGTCATGGTTTACGGTGGCGCTTGAGCTTCCCCAAACGACTATACGATTGCGTCCGGTAATCTTGGCATGATAGAGCGCTCTATCGGCTTTCTCGATCAGCTCAGTCATGTCATTGGAATCCGTCGGATATTCCGCGATACCCATACTTATAGTAATAGTGCCGCGATCATATGACTGTGTTGCGACGGAACTCCTGATCCTGTCGGCAATTGCCTGCGCCTCTTCCTTATTGGCACCCTTCAAAAGCAGAGCAAACTCTTCACCGCCATAGCGCGCGGCCAGATCTCCCTGCCTCACTTTAGCATTCATAACTCTGGCAACCGTCATGAGGACGACATCACCGGCCTGATGTCCGTAGGTGTCGTTATAGTTTTTGAAATTGTCGACATCCGCCATTACAAGGCAAAACTTCCGATTTCCGCGCGTGGAAGAAGCATAACGGCATAATTCGTGCAGAGTCTGCTGAAAAGTCCGGTGATTTGCCAGCCCCGTGAGTCCATCTATCGTGGCCTGCACTGAAAGCTCCTGATTAGCACCTGCAAGGTCATCAAGTAAGTTGGAAGACTGCTCGATTGACAGAGCATATGAGATCATCGCGGATGCCTGTGCCGCCACTGCCTCTGCAAGATGGATCAGGCTATTGACACTTTGACCGGCAGGATAAAAAGCGGCAAGAGCGCCGCTTGCCCCAACTTCGGACCTTATCGGGCAGGCCAGAATAATTCCGACGCCACAGCCGATAAGTTCACGCATTGTCTCGTTGTCCGGCCCAACTGATGTGCTGTCGATTACCAGCGGTTCTTTACATTCCCTGTCGGTAACAAGATTGCCGGCCAGGTTGAGAAATGCCGTCTGCAAGCTGCCATTTACTTCATCGGTGCACACGCATTCAATGCCTCCAAGGCACGGGTCGATAGTAAAGAGGGCAACAAGATCGGTATCAAGCGCATTTTGTGCTGCGGACAGGATTCCCGTTTTTACGTCGCTCAGGCGTGCGTGCGGACCGAAATCCGACATGACAGCGAACACTTGACGAAGTTTGCACAAAGCCTGGGCGGCAGCTTCATCGTAATCTTCATGCGCATCCTTGCTGTCGTGTTTTCGGAGCTTCAAGATAGTCAGGCAGATACAGCACAGGCCAATAGACAGTGTTACGAATAAGCTGCGGCATATTGCAGCGTACACGGTTAATCCTAGCGCAAGAATGGTAACAAGGATAAATGCAATATTTTGAGTAACAACACAATGTATACTTTTTGCAAGTCTGCGTATTTCCACGATAGTATTATTATTGGCACTTGCCTGCTAGTTTTTAGTGCAAACAACTTGATTGAAACAGTAAATATATGTCAGCAAGATAAGGCTAACTAATGATCGACAAACTTGAGAGTCGAATAGAATCGCTGCGTTCTGCCGGTGCGCTAAAAGAAGCACTCTTGGCAGAAAATCTGGGTGATGGGCGTATAGGATGCAATATATGCCAGCGCAGGTGCCGGATATCCAAGGGTGGGGTAGGATATTGTCGCACAAAAGTCAATTATGATGGCATACTATATGACACAATCTACGGCGTAATATCCTCTGCAGCAGCCGATCCAATTGAAAAGAAGCCTGTGTTTCATTACAGGCCAGGCAGCCTTTGCTATTCTGTTGGAACGCTTGGGTGTAATTTCAGGTGCATCTTTTGCCAAAACTGGGAGATAGCTTACGCCGATGCTGTAGAGTCTGCATGCGGGTATTGCAAGACCGGCGTAAGCCCGGAAATACTGGTCCGAACGGCAAAAGAAAGCCACTGCGAGGGCGTAGCCTGGACATATAATGAGCCGTCAATTTGGCTTAATTATACCCTGGATTGCGCAAAGCTCTGCAAACAAAACGGTCTTTATACCGTATATGTGACCAATGGTTACTCCACACCGGAGGCTCTCGATCTAATTGGTCCCTACCTTGATGTATATCGAGTGGACATAAAATCCATGGACGACAATTTCTACAAACAGCTTATCAAAGTGCCGTCAATGCAGGGAATTCTGGATGTCTCGGTTCGAGCAAAAGTAGAGTGGGGGATGCATGTCGAATGTGTGACAAACATTATCCCCGGCTGGAATGACAGCGAGGAGAACCTCACCAAAACCGCTCGCTGGATAGCCGATTCTCTCGGCACGGATACGCCGTGGCATGTCACGCGGTTCTTTCCATATGGTGAGCTTTCTGATATCCCTCCGACGCCGCCTGATACATTGGAGGCAGCCGTCAAGATCGGTAAACAGGCAGGGCTTAAGTTTGTCTATCTCGGTAACATGGTCACCGAGACAGGCGAAAACACATATTGCCCGAAGTGCGGAAGTCTGGCTGTGAGAAGATCGGGATATACCACACAGATTGTTGGAGTAACTTCCGAAGGCAAATGCTCTGTCGATTACGAGAATCTAAACATGCGCTTGTAAGTCAAAGTTTATCAAAAGCAAAGTTGTATTCTATATATTTATATCAGTAATAAATTGGCGGCAGAAAAATGCAATCTCGAATCATGTATATTGAATTGAAGACCCATCCCGGCGGACACAATGATCGCGGACCGGCTAGAATTGGCCGCGTCACATTTTCAAAGACCGGCAGAACAATTTACTACAATGGAAAGAGTTTCCAACGAGGACGTCCAAGTACTTGCGGAAACTATTATGACATCGACACTGGTGATGAGTATTGGATATCAGGCTGTAAAAAGAACGGCCAGGACCGGTATCCATGGGGTGACGCCGAGCCTGTCTGTTTAGACGAAGATGCTAGAGAAGAATACTGGACAGCAATAAGATGCCGGCCCGAAAGAATCAACGATACTGTCTCATGAGAGAAGGGCATGCAGATGTTTATTTAAGAGAATGGTTAACATAACATATATTATGGTGCGCGCATTAAAACCTGCGATGCATCAGAAATATTAACCTAGAGCAAGGAATAATGAATGTACAAAAAGCGGCAGAGGCAATAATCCTCCGCCGCTATTATATGTAGCTTATGTTGCGTTGTCAGGCTGCGGATTTTCGCAGGTTGTCAACGGCTTCATCTAGTCTGCGCACTGTCTGCTTTGCTTTTTCAAAAACATCGTTAATATTGTAAACCGCAGGCTCATTGTGCTTGGAGATATAGACACTGACGGCAGTAGCCACAGCAGCAACTCCAACAACCGTCCCTAATACGATAGCCATTGTTTTCTTGTCACTCACAGCCTTTTTTCTCCTTAGTGTAAGTTTGTTAGAGCTTGATCTCATAACGCACGTCGCCATTGGGGCCGCCGTCCATTGAATCAAAAATCCTCTTTACAAAGGAGAGCAACTCCATTGGGTTGAACGGCTTGGTAAGGTAACAATCAACACCAGACTGCCAACCCTTGAAAACATCCGCATCCTGCGCCTTTGCGGTTAACATAATAACTGGAATATCTCGTGTGGCCGGATTTCTGCGCAAATTTTGCAGGACTTCAAACCCGTCCATGTAGGGCATCATAACGTCGAGCACCATTAGGTCTGGCCGTTCAGACGCGACCTTCTCCAGCGCCTCTTTCCCGTCATTAGCTGTAACTACTTCATACCCAGCCCGCTCAAGGTTCACCTGAACTAAGCGCACAATGTGCTTTTCATCATCAACGGCTAGAATCTTTCTCGCCACGCTGGGACCTCCTTATTGTTCTCCATCGACTTCAAGTATATCACGAGGGCAGTCCTGTGGTCAATTAATGCAACTGCACACTTTCTACAGAATAGTTTTCGGCAGAATATGTCAAAACCCACAGGTATAGCTCCCCCACCCTTTAGCGCTTGACTCTCTCCCTTACTTTTTCACGGGCGCGTATCTTTGCCATAACACTATTACGCCGCCCATAGCTAAAATAGATGACCAAACCTATCGCCAGCCAAACGCCCAGCCTCAACCAGTTTTCCCAGGGCAAAGAGAACATCAGAAGCAGACAAAATGCAATACCCAGAATAGGCACCAACGGCACCATCGGGCACCTGAACGGCCTCGAGACATTCGGATGTGTTCTTCGCATTATCAGCACCGCTAGGCACACAATCACAAATGCAAGCAGCGTTCCGATATTGACCAGTTCAGCCAAAATTCTCAGTGGTATTAGGGCAGACATTAGCGCTACAAGGCACCCGGTAAGTATTGTCGATTTCCATGGCGTCTTAAAGCGTTTGTGCACTGCGCCGAAAAACTTGACCGGCAGCAGGCCATCTCTCGCCATAGCAAGCAGAACGCGCGGCTGGCTGAGCATCAGGACAAGCAGTACGGATGTGATCCCGGCAACGGCTCCCATTGACACAAGAAATCTTGCCCACGGAAGGCCGACCTGCCCAAATGCCGACGCCACCGGCGCATTCACATCTATCTTGTTGTATGGCACCATGCCGGTCAGAATGGCGGCAACTGCAATATATAAAATCGTGCAGACGATAAGTGAGGCTATGATGCCGATCGGCACGTCTCTCTGAGGGTTTCTTGCCTCCTCGGCGTGGGTCGAGACGGAATCAAATCCTATATACGCAAAGAACATAATAGCCGCGCCTGCGAGCATCCCAAGCGGTTCTCCGCCTTTGCCGGACATGCCCAGTATTGTCTTACCGAAGAAACCGAAGCCTGTCATTCCATAAGGGGCAAACGGCTTCCAGTTTGCAGGATTTACATAAAACGCGCCTACAGCAATTACAAAGAGCACAATTGCCAGTTTGATAGCGACAATGGTTGCATTGAACCTTGCGCTTTCTTTTATGCCTATCACCAGGATTGATGTGACTAGGGCCGCTATAATAATCGCAGGCAGATCCAATAAAGTCCCGGTCGAAACAAGGTGACCTAGTGATGGGCTATAATCGAATGGAGCGTTTGTAAGTGCGGCAGGCAGATGTATATTAAATATGCTCAAGAAGTCCTGCGCATATTTGGACCAACCTTGAGCAATAGAAGCAGAGGCGACTGTATACTCGATCACAAGGTCCCAACCTATGATCCATGCAAATAGTTCGCCGAGTGTCGCATATGCATATGTGTAAGCCGATCCCGCGACTGGCGCAAGTGAAGCGAACTCAGCATAGCAGAGCGCGGCGAAAACACATGCAATCCCGGCCACAACGAATGAGAGAATGAGAGCAGGGCCTGTCTTGTCGTGCGCTACTATGCCCGTAACGACAAATATCCCGGCCCCGATTATGCATCCGATCCCTAAGCTGGTGAGTTCCAATGGTCCCAGGACTCTGCGCAGACGATTATCGCCCGCCATCTCTTCCAGCAACAAACTCAGTGGTTTCTTTGCAAATAGTCTGCTCACCATATGCTCCCGGGATTACTTTTGTGTTATTTGCTAAGTGTCCAGTTTGTCCAGATATGGCTGCATCGCTAACTGCGCCAAGAGGCAGCAGATTGTGGATTCCGAACCCTGGTTAAGGTTGGAACCATCCGGGCCGAGAGCATCATAGCACCCACCCGTAACCGGATCGTAAAGCGGCGCTCCGACTGAGTTGTGACCAAAGAACCAGTCAAAGCATACTTTTGCCAGACCAAGATATCTCTCTTCACCGGTAGCGTCATATGCTGCCAGGTACGACAATGTATGATCCAGTGGGTCCACCGGCTGCTGATCGTAATAGGCTCTCTCATAGCCTTTTACATACCAACCGTTGCAGCCGACAGGATAGAGCATGCCATCGAGTATACACACCGTTGTGATAAAATCGAGACTCGTGGTCGCTACTTCGAGATATTCTTTCTTTCCAAGTGTCTGATATGCCATAAAGAGCGCCCTGGGCAGCATTCCGTTCGCGTACGTCAGAACGGTTTCGAACCACATCCAGTCCGGCTTTGCATTCCAGTGAAAAGCCTCACAGAGCGAATCGGCAAGCGACTCCATGATCTGGCGGGCGTCTTCGCTGTCCGGAACATTCTTGAGATAGTAATGGCAGCCCATGATCATATATGCGCGCGCGCGCAGGCTCTGATTCGGGTTGATCCATCGTTTTCCGGCATCAAATAGCTGTCTTGCCACTTTCTTGATGTTAGAGTGCAGTTCGGCGGATAGTGCGTATCCGCATGCCCACATCACGCGGCCAAAACAGTCGTCACTGCTCTGATCGTCCAGCCATACCTGATCGTAAGCCATGAAGTTATGAAAGTGTCCTGACGGAGTCTGCGCATAATGCAGAAAGCTCAGATATTTGCTGACAAGCTGCAATACCTGTCGCGAACCCGTCCGCTCGAACTCCATAATAGCTGAAATCAGCGCCCTAGCATTGTCATCTGTCGTGTAGCCGGTCCTGCGGTTAGGGATCGAAAATATCGCATGCTGAATGACCCCTGTCGAGTCTGTCAGAGTCTCCAGGTGCTCAAATACGATTGGAGGATATGTCATTCGACTTCACCCATCTTAGCTCGTTGGCGAGTGAGGATCCTGTGGAACAGGTCCATATAATCGACTGCCACATTAAACCATGCCGCACGCCTGCCGTATGCGTACGCAGCGTTTTCCATGGACTCCTTCAACTCTTTGTTGTCGAGTATAGTATTGACTGCATTTGCAATGCTGTCAGGCGACTCAAAGTCCACAAGCATGCCGCGACCTTCCGAGAGCACTTCTTCCGCATAAAGATAAGGTGTGCTTGCGATAGCCTTACCGCAGCCGAGAGCATAAGCCAGCGTGCCGCTGGTGATCTGGTCCTTGCTCAGATACGGCGTCACATATACATCAGTTGCGCACAGGTATCGCACCAACTCGTTGAGAGAGAGGAAACGGTTGTTGAACCGGACACTGTCCTCGATTCCCAACTCACTCGCGGTCTCGACGAGCATGTTTCTGTATGACTCGCCTTCGTTCTTTCTTACGCCCGGATGCGTTTCACCGAGCACCAGATATATCACATTCGGGTGCTTTTCAAGGATCTTAGGCATTGCTCGAATAACATGCTCGATCCCTTTGCCCCGGCTAATAAGCCCGAATGTAGACAGGATCGATTTATCTGCCAGCCCAAGCGCCCTCTTCACACTTCCCGCTGAGACTCTGTGGACATTGGGCACTCCATGCGGGATTACCGTAGCTTTTTTGGGGTCGACATCGTATACATCCAGCAGAATATTTCTTCCCGTGCGGACCATGACGACCATGGCCTCACACATTCTGCCGATTTCCTGAATTATCCTTTTCTGGTTGGGGCTCGGCCTTTGAAGGACCGTATGCAACGTGGCAATGGCAGGCTTTTCGAGCGCTTCAAGAAAATCTAGTATGTATTCGCCGTCGTCTCCGCCGTATATCCCGAATTCGTGTTGAATGCTTACGATATCAATTGTGGAATCGTTTATAAACTTCGCCGCGTCCAAATACGACTGCTTGTTTTCACGAAGTATCTGGAACCGCACGACGCGCTCATACGGCTCAATCTCATGCTCGCGTTTTACCGCTATGATATTGGGTTTTGAAAACGGAGTATACTTTGCAACAGAGGAAGAGAGGTCTTTGGTAAAGGTGGCAATTCCGCACTCACTGGGCGGATAAGTTGCTATATATGCGGGCTCGATCTTGTTCATGGTTTCGCGAAGATACCTGAACAGACTCAAGTCTTCACTTTTGAGCCATCTTACTTCGTCTCGTAGAGCAAATTCTTCCGGGACAGATATGTCCACATGCGGGACTGCCTTCTCATCAGTTTTCGCCATCAACAACAAGACCTCGATTCCTGTTCGTGATTTGATCTAATGCCGTAACGGCAGCGTGCTCCGCGTCAAAGATGGGAAACACTTTTTCCAGCCCCGTAATCTCGAATACTTTCTTGATTTGAGGTCCGTCGCTGACGATCATAATCTTTCCGTCGCGCTCGCTTACCCTCTTCAATCCGCCGACAAGAGCGCCAAGCCCTGAGCTGTCTATATATTCGACTTTACACATATTGATAATCAGATCAATGCCTCCGTCGTCTATCAACTCAAGCATGATCTCTCTGAAACGCGCAGACGTATATGCGTCCACTTCCCCGTTTAGCTCAATAATTCTTGTGGTGCCATTCTTACGGACGTTTATTTGTAAATCCATTTCCATTGCCGATGAACTCCTTTCTCGACTACGACGGCCCAAACTACAGCCCAGAAGTCCAAACCCACCCAATTTATCCAATGGTTCAGGCTCCCCCAGTACATACATGCACCCGTCCGGGGTCGTGACATAAAAAATTGAACAGTCGCCAGCATGTCCAATGGACAATTTCAATCTTAGACGCTATGTGTATTTTTCCCTTCCTTGAGAAATAAACACCTCACATAACATGCCGTGCATCAATTATACTATATTTCGGACTAGTCTACCTAGCGCAAACAATCACATCATCTGCTATTTTCCATAGACCCGCCCTCTCATAGAAGGAGAAATACGCTCTTCAATGGAATTTGCATCTTGGAGGTATATGAGTGAATATTGCGATAATCGGCGGGACAGGCATTGACGAAATAATAGATATCGATTCGATTTCGACGCTGACGACCCGTTTCGGAGAGGCCCAGATCATAGACGGACGGCTGGATGATATTCGTCTTCTGTTTGTCCCCAGACACGGAAGCAGCCACAATATTTCCCCGAGCAGGATAAACTATCGCGCACAAATCGCGGCAATAAAAAAACTCGGTGTGCAGCGTGTTATAGGAATATGCGCAGTGGGTTCAGTCAGAAAAGATATGCCGCCCGGCTCATTTGCCGTGCTCGGCGATTTTATCGATCTCACAAAAAAGCGTATCGATACTTTTTTTGACGATCCCGAGGGGCCTGTAGTGCATACCGATTTTTCGCATCCGTATTGTCCTGAGATATCTAGTACGCTGAGTTCGGCATGCGGCGAGGCTGGTGTCGCGTTTGTGCCGGACGCGGTTTATGCCGGAGTCGAAGGGCCGAGATATGAAAGCCCCGCCGAAATACGTTTGTACGCATCATGGGGCGCTCATGTGATCGGCATGACGAATATCCCTGAAGTTGTGCTGGCAAAAGAAGCGGGACTCTGTTACGGCGCAATAGGTGTTATTACCAATATGGCCAGCGGCATCTCCCCCACTCCACTTTCGCACGATGAGGTACGCGAGGCAATAGCCTCCACATCTAAAAGTCTGGCGGATGTGCTGCGCGATGCAATTAGGACATTACCGAAGACTCGCGGATGCACGTGCGCTTCAAATAGCGCGCTTGTCATTACGTGATGTACATTACGTGAGGCATTGCCAAAAAAACGAATCCACTCTAAAATATAATAATAGCTTTTTTTGGAGGATTCTAATGAAGATGCTGGAAGGCACCTGGACAGCCGCAGTCACCCCGCTGACGCATGATTTATGTGTGGACTGGGATGGACTCAAGAAAAACATCGAGTTCCAGATATCGCAGGGGATTACGGGTGTGGTGCCGGCAGGCACGACCGGAGAGTCACCTACACTCGACTGGGACGAGCATGGCAGGGTTATAGAGAGTGTCATATCTCTGTGTAAAGGCCGTTGCGGTATTCTTGCCGGTTCCGGCAGTAACTGCACATCCGAGGCGATTGCCAGCACAAGGCACGCGGTAAAATCGGGCGCAGATGCCGTATTGCTGGTCGATTGCTATTATAACGGTCCGTCTTCAAGCGAACTTCGAGATGAATACTACGGCGCTATCGCGTCAGAATTTCCAAACACCACAGTTGTCCCCTATATCATTCCCGGCAGGTCCGGGACCGCTCTCGCCGCCGAAGATTTGGCGCTGCTGAATGCCAAATTCCCGAATGTAAATACTGTTAAGGAAGCTACAGGCGACCTTCACAGAATGGCCCGGACCAGAAGTCTGCTCGGCGACGGTTTTTCGATTATGAGCGGTGACGATGATCTCACATTCGATATGATGACTCTTGCCGATGTTCGCGCAAACGGCGTGATATCAGTCATATCCAACGTAGCTCCCGCTGCACTGTCAAAGATGGTGAAGTTTATCCTGTCGGGCGACCAGGACGCTGCACGTAAGGTCTATGAAGGCCTTGCCCCATTGTTTGGCATCGTAACAGTCAGGGTAGACAATGAGCGGATCTTACCCAACGGCAAAAGAGTAGCCGTCACGGACAGATATCGTAACCCGGCTGCGATCAAGGTCCTGATGAATGGCCTTGGAATGCCGTCGGGCCCATGCAGAAAACCGCTGGGCAAGATGTCGCGCGCGGGCGTAGAGGTTGTAAGGGATGCCGCCAGGAGCGTTTGGACGAAGGCTCCCGAGTTCCTGGCGCCGGTGGGTGAGTATTACGGTGTCGATGTAGAAGCGAGGCTTTCGGACGGTTCTATTTGGGATGGCCTCGCTCAATAAGAGTGAGGTGGTCCTGATGCGCTTTTTGCGAGCAGTTGTGTTCTTGCTGGGACTCATCCTGATTTTAGTGGGGATCAGCCAGCCGTTA
This sequence comes from Armatimonadota bacterium, assembly GCA_039679645.1. NCBI lineage: Bacteria > Bacillati > Armatimonadota > Armatimonadota bacterium. The sequence goes on along the minus strand of JBDKUO010000065.1, from coordinate 49,832 downwards.
TTACCTGGATTTTGGATTCGTATATCACAGGGAATTGTAGAGTCAGAATCACAGATCAGGATATTCGGGGTTGTGGCGGTGTTGTTTGGAGCGGTCATGCTCCTTGCTGCCATAAAGAGAGCGGTTGCTCTGATACCTTTTGTCGCAGCTTTAGGGGTAGTCGCGCTTGTGTTTGGGATTGTAATGCTGATAAATCCTGAGCGTATAAGCGGACTGATGGGTACAATATTCCTGAATCGTCCACAGTATGCACAGCTCAAAATACTCTGGATCGCCGGTATTGTCCGGGTTATCTTTGGTATACTTCTGCTTCTGGCGGTTACTGGAACAAGGACACCGGCGGAACAATAGCGTTCTGGAAATCGTATGATAACCGTGGCATAAACTCATATTTATTTGGACGGGTCCGCATATGAATCTTCACCGTATGTTCTCGTTTGCAGTTTTCATCGTTGCTATCAGCGCTACGGCAGTGTTGGCAAGCAGCGATGTTCTCTCTCAAAGCACCGACTCCAGGCTGAATCAGAAAGTCGACTTCGACGCCGACGGACTGCGCGTCTCCGAAGCGCTGGGCAGCCTTGCCCTCAAGACGGGCGTAAACATGGCGGCCGGCGTAAATGATAACGACTGGATGGTGCGCGACCGCAGGATCATAATTCACGTCAAAGGTATGCCTCTTCGTAACCTGATGCGAGAGATTGGCTCGATACTCCACTTCGATTGGATAACAGCAGGCAGCGGCTCCGAAATCAAATATGCGATTTTGCAGACCGACGATCAGGCAAAAGAAGAGCGGTCTCTGCGCGACTCGGCCATGGATACGCAGGCAAAGCAACTCCGTGCCAAGCGGGAGAATGTGCTAGCTGAGATGGCAAACCTCGGTTCGCTGAGCAGGCAGGATGCCGCGAGCCTCGCTAACACCGATCCCTGGAAATATGTTCTGGCAAGCGAGCCTCTGGGGCGAAACCTCGCCAAGTTTCTAGGCTCATTTGCCGACGTCCGCAATGCCTTTTTGCAGGGCACGGAAGTAAGCTTCCCTGTCTCTCAACTTTCAACCGATCTTCAGGCAACGGTGCGCAGCATGGCCCAATCATATGATTCATTGCAGCAGAGAATTGGAGCCTCTGAAGATCATTCGGATCTGCTCAGCAAGTTCGATAAGCTCCAGGTAACAATAAACCGAAACGCTTCGACAAGCGCATCAGCCGTGTTGGCAAACGGGCTCCTCGGTGGAATAGACGTAGGCACGGCATCGGAGTCGATTTATGTGCCCATATTTGATCCCTCAAGTGATATTGCCAAGTCACTTGGCCGCGCAATAGTAAGGCTCCAGAGCGGTCTTTCAAAAGAAGAAGTCGGCAAGCTCCTGCAATCTGAGTTGAAATCCAAGACCGATGCCGCGCAGCCGGGCGAATCAGGGCGTGACATTGCCTCCGATCCATCGCTCAAGAGAGGAATCGTTTTGTATGATATCGATACTCCCACGGCGCTAAAGGACACGCTCAAATTAATTGCATACTGGACTGGACTGAACGTAATATCCGACTGCCTGCCCGGCAAGTCTCCAGTGATCGCAGGCGGCAGCAGGCCGCTGGGTGAGCAATTGGAGGCAATAAGGAGAGCTTACGGTTCAAACTGGGAAAAATCCGGCAACATATTGCGTTTCCGCGACAGCGAATGGTTTATAAAGCGGTCATGGGAAGTGCCCCGTGTATGGATGGACTACTGGGCTTCACGCGCCAAAGCCAACAATGGACTACTGCTGGAAGACATGGTGCAGATCGCTATGCTTAGGGATGCTCAGATAGACAACACGATAATTACCGATCAAGTGCTCGCAGGGCTAAGTACTGTCGTGGTGGCTCGCAACAGAGATATACTGCGTTTCTATGCGTCACTAAGCTACGACCAGCAGAAAGACATGGCAACGAAGTCTCTGGTGGTAAGCTCCCTATCGGACGATCAATGGGCCATTCTTCAGAAGGCCCTGGCCACAAAAGACGCGGCATATGTCTCTGCCGGTAAAGGCTCGCAGTTCATTCAGCTTACTCAAACAGGCACGGACCTTATAGACTATAAATTCGATTATGTACCGGGCCCCGACAAACCGATTGTGGAGTTCAAACTGTCCTCCGGCATCTATGGTCTCACAAACAATAGCACGGCTAAACCAATGAAATAGTCTGCCTCGCATATGTTTTGCCCTTGTTTCACCGGGGGTAACCCTTAGTAGCAATGACTCCGGGTCAGAGCCTGAGGTGGACCGACCATGAAAAGGGCGAGACAGACTCTTGCGCTCATCCTGTGCGCAGTTTCCCTCCTGGCGGCAGCCATGTCACCTGTTATCTCCGACACATATAAGGACGAGGAGAAGATGGGACGCGAGTATGCCGAACGCATGGAAAAAGAGATGAGTTTTGTTGATGACCAGTCCATTGTCGAGAGGGTGAAAACAATCGGCGAAACCCTAGCCAAAATTGCCAATGAGAATGAAGTCCGCGCATCATATGGCGATTCGAAAATAGCCCGGTTTGAATATCGCTTTAAGGTTGTCGATGATCCTGATGTCAATGCATTCGCGCTGCCGGGTGGTTACATATACGTCAACACGGGACTGCTGGAGATGGTCGATTCGGATGATGAACTAGCGGGAGTCCTCGCACATGAGATTGCCCATGTAGCGCATCATCACGCTACAAAACTCATCAAAGAGCAATCCAAACTCGACAAATATGTGGCATTGATTGCGCTTGCAGGGATATTCGGTAAGGTCAAAAACACAGATCTAAATAATTTGCTTCTCGGCGCACAGATGCTTAAAGTCGGGAGCGCCAGCGGTCACACAATGAATGCCGAACGCGACGCGGACAGGACAGCCGTAGCATACCTTGCCAAGTCTACATATAAGCCCGACGGACTTCTGGCATTCATGCAGAAACTGGACAAGAAGCATACCGAGAACCCCACCCTGCCAATGGGTATCTATCAGGATCACCCTTTGCCGTTTCGACGCGTGGAAGCAGTAGTGGATGCCATGGTCGCCGAAGGTCTGGCTCCGAATGTGCGAAAGATACGCGGAGTAGCTTATGCGCAAGCAATCCCTATCAGCGAAGGCAGCGACCAATATAAAGTCATTATCTGTGATCGCGATGTATGCACACCCGCCCCACTGTCCAACGGCATGACATCCAAGGATCGTGCAGAGGTTATTGCAAAACGCATCAATACCATGCTCGACTCAGGTGTCTGCGCAAGAGCTATTACCCAAAATACCGCTCAAAGCTGTCTTGTAGCGGGGAATATTGAAATACTGAAAGTTGAACCTGAGGATCGCCGAGCGCAAAAAAATAGCAACCAAGCACTTTTGACACAAGCCAAATCAGCGCTCAATCGCGCAGCGTGGGCCGATTGGCTGAGTAACAATTGTGTCGCAGCGCGAGAATTGGCCGGCACCTCAAATTGATTGCCTTATCTTGCGGATCCTGATCCTCGACACAACGTGCGTAACTCCGAAAGTGCCTGATACTATCCTCTCGGCGGCGATTTTCTGTTCTTCGTGATCGCACCAGCCAACCAGAATTACATTGCCGTTTTCCAGCGTCACATAAATCGTCTCTCCGCCGGTAAGCCTGTTCTGGTTCAGCCGCGACTGCACAAGCTGTATGAGTGCTTCATCTCTTATAGTTCTCATAATGACGCCTCCTTTGTACTTTCGAGGCGCCGGCATAATGGTTCCAACTGCGAATGAAAGTGAATATTGCAGAAGTTGTCCGCAAGCATAGCACATCCATATATATTATCTCCAACCAAGACCCAAATTAAACCTATATGCCGTTATTTGATGCAAATATGTGCAGTAGATTGCCGCAAAAACCATGCAGGATATTGTAACCACAAATCATAGCATACGTCTGTTCTTTCGGAACGCACATATCTACTACAAAGGAGTAATCTAAAATGAACCGAAAAACAGCAGTCATTGCGTTGCTGGCAGTCTTTATGCTCTCATGTGCCTCATTTGCACAAAAGGGTAAGAGCGGACCATACGGCAGGGCTGGCGGTCAAAAAGTAAATATGGGCAGGATCGCAAAACAGCTCGATCTCACAAAAGACCAGGTCAAGAGCATCGCCGGTATAGTAAAGGAATTTCATGCCGACGCCGGAGATGTAAGAAAATCCAATGTCAACCAAGAGGAAAAACAATCGAAGATTAAAGCATTAAGGCAGAGCGCGGGCAAATCGATCATGAACGTGCTGAACTCTGATCAACAGGTAAAAGCCAAAAAGATGAAGCTTATCGACAGGCTTTTGAATCGCAGACCTGCATCTCCTCTACTTGGTATTCTTGCAAAACTTGATCTTACACAAGAGCAAAAGGCATCCATTAAGTCGGTAGTGAAAGCCAGCGATGAGAAGATTAAGGCCATCAGGCAGGACACAACCCTAACTCCCGAAGTCAGGCAGGCAAAATGCAAAGAGGTTCGTGAAGACACAATCAGTCGGATCAAAGAGCAGCTCACACTCGACCAGTTGAAGAAGTTTAATGAGCTACTGCAAAACCGCCAGATGGGCAAACAGAAATAGTGCAATAATCGTAACGCGCGGAAGAGTTTCTAGCTCTTCTGCGCGTTAATTTTCAGCAGGCGGCCATTTATTAGAAAAGTCGATCCAGAAACGCTTTACAGAAACTCTCCAGAGTGGTATACTATTTAAGTCGACGCGGGGTAGAGCAGTCTGGTAGCTCGTCGGGCTCATAACCCGGAGGTCAGGGGTTCAAATCCTCTCCCCGCTCCCACGAACAAAAAAAGCCGATCCGTAAGGGTCGGCTTTTTTTGTTGTATGCCAACCCAATGCCTGCCAGCCATGTGATATAATGCAAATAAAGCCCAGCAGTTTCGGGATTACTCGAGTACTAGGCTTCTTTATTATCATAACACTTCAATAGGCTCCAAAATGAGCGAAGGAGATTCAATGAAACCCATATCAATTGCGATATTGTTTGCGTTTCTAGGAATTGCAGCACTTAATCCAGCTCTAGCAGATGATCTCACTCCATTTGCTAGTGTAACTCCTACGTCAATCCATCTGGCTGGGTCACCAGGACAACGCCTCAATATCTCGTTCACTGTCACAAGCATATCTCAGGACCCCACGTTGAGCATATGTAGAATCGGATCAATTTATGGACAAAAAGGCGGTGATCCACCATTGACATATGTCCCCGTCTACGATTCTCAGGAGATCAGGATTAACCAGAGCAGGACGTTCACTTTGTTTACATTCGATGTGCCTTCCGTCCGAACGGGCACCACGTATTCATACAGTAGTGTTGGTGTTTGCGCCTATATAACCAGGTGGAACAACTCAATGGAGGAATCATATGCATTTGATCATTGGGTTCCTTATGGCAACGTTGGGTATTCAGTCCCTCTAAATGCAACCGACGTCCTCATTACTGTTATCCCCGAGCCTTCCTCCATTCTCGCCTTGCTTTGTGGCATCAGTGGAGTAGGTTGCATCATGTGGCGACGAAAGATGGCGTAGAGACTTCGCCCTTCTAACCTCAAGAGCACGCATTCTAAGTGGTGGATAGTTCGCAATAAGCTCTTCTGCCGCTCCCACTGTATTCATCAATGGCTTCGGTTGATTTCAACTTCGAGATCGTCCGGAGCTATTTTTTACAACCTCACCAATCGTTTCTTCTCAGCACAGCTCCCCACAGACAGTGTTATCTCAACCTGTGCGCGATAAGTTTGCGAAGTGTTTGCATTGATCTGTGGCGCTTCATGGGTAGCTTGCACTCCTTGAGATAAATAGTTCGATATGTTCCGTCCGCCACATCACAATTTTACATCGAGTATTTGTTTATCCTTACAAAAATCCATTGTAGTCAATGCTCATGTGCAATATACTGGAATACAACAGGTATACATCATGAGCGGAAAAACCGCGGAGATTCAGGATAAATCAATGCACGATGTCTTAAGAACCATAGAACAATTGGGCATAGTGCCCGTCGTTGTGATTGAGAATGCAAAGGACGCCGTCCCACTTTGCCGAGCACTCAAAGATGGCGGCCTGCCCCTGGCCGAAATTACTTTTAGAACTGCCGCCGCCGAAGACGCCATACGGGCCGTATCATCCGAACTGCCCGAGGTTCTTGTCGGCGCCGGGACAGTGCTTACGACCCAGCAGGCTGATAAAGCAATTATGGCAGGCGCTCGGTTCATAGTCAGCCCCGGTCTTAACCCGGCTGTCGTTAAGTTTTGCCAAGAAAAGGGTGTTGCTGTAACGCCCGGCTGCAGCACTCCAACCGAAATAGAAATGGCTCTTGGCCTAAATCTTGATGTGGTCAAATTCTTTCCGGCTGAAGCTTTTGGAGGAGTCAAAACTCTCAAGGCTATATGCGCTCCGTATTCAATGATGAAATTTATTCCGACAGGCGGCATTAACGCAGCAAACTTGAAGGATTACCTATCGTTCGGCAAGGTTCTTGCCTGCGGCGGTAGTTGGATGGTGAAGGCCGATCTGATTAAGAGCGGCAACTTCAATGAAATCACCCGCATAACGCGCGAGGCGGTTGCTATAGTATCGTCAGCACGTTAGGGTTTACATTTCATCTGCTGCATAAAAAGTAGAAAGGCAAGATATAGAATGGCACAGCGTATAATCACTTTTGGCGAGGTAATGCTCAGGCTCAAGTCTCCCGGGGCTGAAAGGTTATTTCAATCGCCGGTCTTGGAAGCGACGTTCGGAGGCGGTGAGGCGAATGTCGCGGTATCACTCGCCAACTTCGGTCTGGATGCGGCATTCGCAACAGTCTTGCCGGACAACGATATCGCGGATGCGTGCATCGGAGAACTGCGCCGTTTCAATGTCGACACTTCACTGATCGCGCGCGGCGCAGGCAGGGTCGGAATTTACTTTCTGGAAAGTGGAGCAAACCAGCGGGCATCAAAGGTCGTCTATGACCGCGCAGGATCAGCCATAGCTATTGCCCAACCTGGGACAATAGATTGGAAAAGCGCATTTTCCGGCGCAAAATGGTTCCATATCTCGGGCATCACACCGGCCTTGAGTGCATCGGCGGCTGAGCTTTCTATGGAGGCGGTGAAGACAGCCAGGGAGATGGGGCTCACTGTCTCCTGCGATTTCAACTATCGCGGTAAACTGTGGAAATACGGCAAATCGGCTCCCGAAGTGATGCGAGAGCTGGTCAAATACGTGGACGTCGGTATTGCGAACGAGGAAGACTGTCAGAAATCGCTTGGCGTCAAGATAGATGTAGAGGTTGAACGAGGCCAACTCGACAAGTCGAGCTATGAGTCCCTGGCAGGCAAGGTTTTGGATGAGTTTCCTAATCTGAAGATGATTGCAATCACACTCAGGGAAAGCAAAAGCGCTGACCACAACGGCTGGTCGGCGTGTCTTCACGATCGCAAGGAATTTCACACAAGCAAACATTATGACATCACCGATATTGTCGATCGAGTGGGCGGCGGTGATTCGTTCGCGGCCGGGCTTATATATGGTCTTGTGACCGAGATGGGACATCAGGAAGCACTGGAGTTCGCAGTCGCGGCGAGCTGCCTGAAACACTCGATCATCGGCGACTTCAACCGAGTGACTGTTTCTGAGGTCGAAAAGCTCGCCGGAGGCGATGCTTCCGGAAGGGTCCAGCGATAACGCCGGAGGCATCATGTATAATCACAGTCTCTTCGTTGCTATATGTCTGTTCTTGTTGATGGTTACCATTAGCGCATCTGGCGATTCATTTGCGCAAGACGCTGGGAATCTTCCGGGTAATCCGCTCAAGTCTCATCCTAGAATCATACTCACACAATCCGATATACATGTGATTCGGAAAACCGTAAAACAAAACCCCATTGCCGCCGGTTATCTGGAAAGTCTCAGCAAACATGGTGACGCCATTCTCGATGCAAAGCCGGTTGAGAGAATACTCAATGGCCCGCGACTGTTGTATGTGAGCCGCGCGGTGCTTGATCGAGTGACCACGCTGGGCCTGCTGTACAGGCTCGACAACGACCCTAAGTGGGCCGCAAGGGCAATCAAAGAGATGCGCGCAGCCGCTGTATTTGTCGACTGGAACTCGCCTCATTTTCTGGATGTGGCGGAAATGACGGCTGCCATGGCTTTTGGCTACGATTGGCTGTACGATGCTATGACGCCCGAGGATCGAGCACTCATCAGGACCGCTATTGTTAAGAAAGGCCTTGACCCGGCGCTTGCACTTTATAGAACGAATGAGTGGTGGACAAAGTCACCTTTCAATTGGAACAACGTGTGCAACGGCGGAATGATACTTGGGGCGCTGGCCGTCGCGGACGAAGAGCCCTCGCTTGCGAAAAAGATTATCTCGTATGCCTTAAAGAGCCTGCCGCTGGCCATGGCTACGTATGCGCCCGATGGCGCGTGGCCCGAAGGAACCAACTACTGGGAATATGCGACCCACTACACTCTTTTCGCGGCATATGCCCTTCGCTCTGCCTTGGGAACGGATATGGGAGTGATGGAGTATCCGGGGATGCGCAAAACCGGCTACTACCCGCAGATTCTTACCGGCTCAACGGGAAAAGAATTTGATTTTGCCGATTCGGCCACCGGCATCAACATGCGCACATGTCTTTACGGTCTTGCCCGATGGTATGCTGACCCAGCGTATGCATATCTCGCTCGCAAGGCCCCAAAAGCTGGAGACATCAGCGCATTCGACCTCATATGGTTTGACCCGAGCGGAAGTGAACAAGATATTGCCTCAACACCTCTGGACACACTCTACTCTAATGTTGGCGTGGCAACATTCAGATCATCATGGACCGATCCAAATGCAATATTTGTAGGGTTCAAGGCGGGTTCAAACAGCGCGAACCATGCTCATTTGGACCTCGGCAGTTTTGTTCTTGATGCTGACGGTGTGCGTTGGGCCGATGACCTTGGCTCGGACAGTTACAACCTGCCATACTATTTTGTCCCCGTAAAGCGCTGGTCCTACTATCGATTATCCACCCCAGGTCACAACACCATCACGTTCGACGGCGCAAACCAGGACCTGAACGCCACTGCCCCGATCACGAAGTATGTCTCGGTGAAAGATCACGCATTTGCAATCGCCGATCTGACTAGCGCATATACTCAAAATGGCGCAAAGCAAGTTATTCGCGGAATTGCCCTTCGAGACAAGAGACGCCAAGTACTGGTCCAGGACGAAATCGAGGTGCAGGAGTCTGCAAATATCGTTTGGTCCATACATACCAGCGCAGTAGTAAATATCGATCCGGCAGGCACCCATGCCACCCTCACTCTGGCCGGCAAGACAATGCATGTATATTTGCTCAGCCCTGCAGGAACGCATTTTATAGTGGAAGAGGTCAAGCTCAACAGACCTTACAGGCCGCTCACCAATGAGAGAAAGCTCCTCATTCGGATGCCCGAAAAGACCGCAAAAACACGAGTCGTGGTAATATTCAGCCCGCACAGCAAGATGGATAAGCTGCCTGAGTTGACAGCATTGGATGCGTGGAAATGATCAGATATTATGGTCGCTTTGATCCCTGTAATGCTTGGGAGACAGCCCGGTGATCTGCTTGAATCGCTTTGAGAAGTGATATGCGTCATTGTAGCCGACCCTGGCCGCTACTTCAGCAATAGGTAGATATGTGTTGGCAAGAAGCTTCTTCGCCGCCTCGATTCTCTCGTTACTCAGTGCGACCATCGGCGACATTCCTATCTCCACCGAAAACCTGTGGCAAAAATATTGAGGATGCAGCCCGCACATATTCGCAAGCTCGCTCAGAGTCAGACGCTTGTCGTAGTGCTTTCGAATGTAGTCGAGAACACGCTGGCTGCTTCCATGCTGCCCGCATTCGCCGGCGACAACGTCGACCTCCTTTAGGTAGCGCATCGAGCTAATGAGAAATCCCTTGAGCAGAGCCGATGCAATTTGAATATTTGCCTTATCGGGCTTGTTCGCCTCTATGCACGCTCGTCGCAGATAGAACTCCAACTCGCGCTGCTGGCCGCGCGGAAGTCGCGTCAGGTTACCGAGATAATTTGGAATGCGTACATTCAGCCACTTTTTGCCCAATGAGAACTTGAGCATGATTCGCTCGATGGGCTGATCTTTTGACGAAGTGAATTCATGCAAGTCGCCGGGATTCAATACGAACAAATCACCCTGTCTCACGGGCTGCTCCGTGCTTGCTATTCCTATAGTGCCGCTGCCTTTGCTTACGTAGTCCAACTGCCAGAAATCATGCGTATGTCCACTGACCATTCGTGCGGTATGCACGGACATGTTCTGGCCGAAAATGACTGTCGGCTCATTAAGCGATTCCAGCAACTGGTCCTGCCACGTTTTTTCCGGTTTGTAATCGTAGGATTCTATCCTTTTTGTCATATGGGACATCCTCATAAACTTAGTATAGCATGAAGAGAAACACACCTAATTCATACCATGTCAGATTATGCTGAACACCATGGGGTAGCGCGATGCAAATATTGTCTTATAACGCTATTTTTACCGATTATCAATCATGACCTGCCACTTACATCTTGAGTTTATAGACACGCAGCATGCTCGGCGGCGGAAGCTCGCCTTCGCGCGGTTGGTCGCGGTTTGTGCCCAGCGTCTCCCAGTCAAGCATATATCTTATACCGGCCTCCGGGCTCTTTCCAATGTCGTCGCGGGTCCTGACAGCCAACCCGGGAAACGTGCCTTCCGGTTTTTGCTCGATCACAGTAGGTATTTTGGTGTTTGAGACTATTTCCATAGTGGCCTCATCCAGCACCAATTTCCTGCTGCCATATTTCTTGTGATTATAGGTCTGCAACAACCGGCCCGGTCCGCCGGGCTTTGCCTCCGATATCTTGATATCGGCAGTTATTGAGCCGCCGCCTTCGAACCACCATCGGTATTTCCAGTTGGTAATCTGGTATATCTTCCACATGCCGTCTTCAAAGCGGGCATTGTATGCCTGCGTGTTACCGTCCTTATCGAACTTGTGATATGTAATGATCGGTCTCTTTTGTGAATCGAAGCCCATCTTTATATTCATATTGATCAGCCCATCACGCATGGGGATCGGATCGACGATTTCAGCCGTTTTATAGGTAATGGGCAGATCCAGCGGCTTTCCGGCGGCTGTATACCAGTGGACCATATCCGGGCTTTTTGCATAAGACGGGTCGTGATTTGTCTCACAATTAAAGGTGTCACGCCAGACCCAGCACATGTGATACCACCCATCCGGCCCAACGACGGGGCCATCGATGTAAGCGTTGCTCTTGCCCTCGCCGTCAATAAGAGGCGTATTGAGCAATCGATGCCAAGTTTGCGTTTTCAAATCATAGACGTTGTAAATCTGATTACCCGAACCGCTCTCGCCATCGCGGTAAGTAAAGATCAGCTCATCATCTGGCCCCTGAAAGAAAGTCGGATATGTGGTCCGGTCTTCCTGGGAGCCTGTCATATGCTTGACCCGTTCCATGGTCGTTATATCAAGCGGCTTTCGAGAACGGAAATAAACGAGAGGCAGGACGTGCATATTTCCACTGACGTGCAAATAGCCGTCATGATCGATGGTCATTGTTATGTAGTTGTGACTGTCCCAGCCTACTTTCTCTGGCAGCTTGGCAAACTTCCATTTGTGCTCACTCAGTTTGCGCTGCGCGAGAGTCATCTGCCTGTCTTTGTCGTAGAAGGCTACGAACTGATCTTCGCCGTAAGTAAGCAATGCAAAGCCAACGTTGTGACCTGCCCACACGGGCGCCACATCAATCTTATCGAGCACGTTTGACTCCTTACCGGCAGCCGATCCCGCGAAGATTAGCCCCAAAAGACAGCAGGCCATTAATGCCGGTATATGCCGTTTTATTATAGATATCATTTCGTAACCTCCAAAACTACCTTACTCCTATAGACATCAACAGGAAGAACACTCCGACTATCGCGGCCCCTACAACAAGCGCCAGTAGGAACCCCCCTGCGTCCACCTTGTCCCACTTATGAAACTCCCAGTTGGACTTTGGAAAGAGCTTGGTGTGGTCGAAGCGATGCGGTTCGGCATATGAAAGAGCCAGTTCCCGCTCGTCCGCTTCACGGTCCGGCAGCGCCGGTGTTTTCATCTTGGCATAGAAGCGATTGATAGCCTCTTTATTATCGTGCCTCGTAAACATGCTGACGATAAAGATAGCGAAAATCGGTATCAGGGTGCGAAAAACAACACGCAGGGTCTCATTGACTGCATAGGGATTCTTAGAGAGATCGAATCCAAGTTTTTGAAGAAGCAGCAGGTCGAGGTTCAGCATTCCATGACCTTCAAGAACACCTGCAGCGTTTGGTTTCAGTCCCTGGGTCCAGAAAATCTCCTTCGCGGGCAGCTCATACTTCTTTGTGAAATGCTCTCCAACGTGAATAGGTTTCGGTCTCTCGCCCTTCGCCTTGCCAATCTTATTGAGTGTGTCCCATTTGGCGATCAGCGTATTGCGCTCTTCGATATCCATCGGATGCGCCATGTATCCACGAGAGACGACTCTTGCATGAGTCATCTTTGCCAGATAGTGATTCGTGTGCAGGCTGGGACAAACAGCGGGAACTGCCAGGGGCAACACGAAGAAACAAACAAGCGCGATACAGATCGATGCCCATGCGCCCGCCCGAGTCGCCGGACGCCACAGCATGCCGAGCCAGAAGCTGGCGGCGAATATCGAATAGAACTCCATAAGAAACTTCATCTGCGCAAATATCGTCGCGAACTGAGTGGCTATTATAGCTCCGCCGATGACCACGACCCCGCCAATTACACGTCCGACGATCACGTAATGACGCTCAGGCAAATTCGGCAGAAGCTCTCGATATACATTGTGAGTCAGCAAACCCGACGCCGTAATCATCAGACAGCTTGCCGTAGACATTAGGGCTGCCATTAGACACGCGATCATTAGTCCTACAAGCCCCATTTTCATAGGTCCAAGCAGATCGAGGGTTGCATATCCCCACACCATATCCGGGTTTCTCACCGTTCCGGTGTAAAGCAAGACGGCGAAGAGTCCAAAGAGCCCCCAGAAAATCGTCAACAGTCGTTTGAGATATATGCCGGATGTGAACCCGAGCCGAGCAGTATACTCGTCTTTTGCCGATCCGATTGCCACTAGCTGGTTAGGCTGTGCGGCAACGTTGATAGTGGTCATTATGGTAAGAGCAAGGACATAATACCAGGTAAAATCCATGGTCGATGGCGACCCAAAGATTTCAAAAAATGATTCCGGAATACGATGGTGCAGGAGTTGAAACGCATTCAATACACCGGCGCCGCCATAAGTGGCATTGAGCTTCGTCCACCCGAACGGCAGCAGGATCACGGATAGAATAATTATAAATACTCCCTGCATCAGGTCAGTAAGAAATGCCGCATGCAAGCCACCAACGACGCTATATACCAGGACAATAAAGCATACGATATATATAATGGCACTCTCACTGATGTGAGAATGCACATCCTGCGGTTTGAGTATTTGCAGTTCCTTAAGTCTGGATTTCTGCGTATCGCTCAGAGTATCGAAATCGGCTGCCTCCAGCTTGTTGAGTTCCTTTGCCATATGATACTCATGGCGCTCCGCACTCGTCATTTGGCTGACGGTCTTGGGTGTCATCGCGACCGTGGTCTTGCCCATGGCATTGAAACCAATCGAGATGATGCACATCATACCGACCGAGGCGACCAGGGCATAGACGATGGCCATATATTTGGAGCCGTAGCGCTCGCGGAAGAAGTCTCCCATACTCAGCAATCGCAGCCGTCGATACCAGGGACAGGTCATCCAGTATATTGGGACTGTAAATACCGTGCAGACAGAACTCCATACGGCCGCAGCGCCATTAGTGAATGTCGTGGTTGTCATTCCGACCGCGGAATCTACGGAAGTCGCCTGCCCAAAAGCGGCAAAAGTCTGGATTATCTTTCCAAACGAGCGTCCGCCAAGGAAGTAGTCTTCCTGGTTCTTGATGCGGCGCATTGTCCAGAAACCGATACCCAGCGTGACGGCAAAGTACCCAATTATGACCGCAATGTCGATTATACTAAGCCCAAACATGCTTTCCTCCTCGAAAACAGATGAGAGTGGAGAGCCAAGAAGCCCGGAACAGCCACCGCTCAGTTATACATAGAGTTGCTTCGGTTCCGAAGGGGCCGAAGCCTGGGTTGTATACCCCAGTGATTATGCAGAAAACTTCATGGTAGATTCCTCGCCAAATCCCCGGCTTGGGAATTGATTGTATCCCGTCATGTTAACTATCTTTGATTTCTTGGCCCACGGCGCGCCGACTTCGGAGAGCAGTTTGCCCTCAGCGTGGGCTTTAATGAGCAGATCATCCATTCCATCTACGATGGTCACCATGGAGTCGTATTTTTCCTCGCGCCTTGTGTATTCGGACGGGATTTGAGTTATCTGCCCGGGGGACTCAAACGCTCCATTGACCATTACAGTAAACGGCCTGCAGACCTCCAGCTCACCGTAAAACGGCGTCCCCTGCTCAAGAGACTGCGCAAGTCGGCGATATAGCACCAGCCGGATGTCATCGGAATCGGATAATTCTTCTGTTCTGCCGTCCGCCCAGGTGATAGTCGCTTTTTCGAAATCAAAATACTCGACGCTGGCATTTTCCGCTTCCAATAGAATACTGACCGGAGTAAGCTCCGCGCTGCAGTGCGTTGCATTGAAGATAATCTCGACTTCTTCGTCAGTAATCACGCGTATGCTGTTGGTGTCTTCACTCTCGATATCGCGTGCATGATAAAGCTCTGATTGTATCGTTGTGGGATACGCCATGCGGTCCGGGGTGCTCGATGCAAGATACAGCTCAATGGCAGCACAGTGCGCGAGAGCGTTATTGAGGGGGCCGTCGAGGACCCAACCCGCATCTGTCTTTATTCGCCCAGCCCAGTTGGTTCGAGCGTAATATGCGTCTGGTCTCGGCCAGCACGCCATCGAGCGAATGCGCTTTACTTTTCCAAACTTGCCCTGGCTGATGTATTGCTTCAGACGCTGGATAGTGTCGGAGTGTATGGCCTGGAAGCAGACCGCAAGGCGCTTGCCGGACTCATCCCTTGCCTTAATCAGTTCATCGTAATCCTGAACCGTCGGCACGGGCGGTTTTTCGAGGTATACGTTGTATCCCGCCTTTAGACACTTGGTCGCGAGCTTCGCATGCAGTGGTATGGGAATTGGCAGATATATGACATCGCACTTACCCTGAAGATCGGTCAGCATCCGGTCCAGGTCGTTGTAGATCGGGATTCCACGCTCACGACAGGCCGCCGTCCCCTCCGTTTCCTTGCCGGGCAGTTCCATCGCGGCAATAATGACATATTGCTCCGGCAGTTTGAAAAGAAGCTGCATACTCAGCCAGCCATAGTTTGTGGTTCCGACAATTGCAATTCTCTGCATATGTTATGCTACCAGCCTTTTTAGCGTTTCGGCGTCCTGAATAAACTTATCTGGATCATCATCTTGAACAAACTCGATCAGCGCAAAGTGATCCCTCTCCGTCGAAGAGACACATTCGAGATAGCGTTTCCATTCGACGGCTCCTTCGGAAAGTAGTCTTCGATCTGTCGGGACATCACCCCAATGAAAAACATGCACATTGCTAAGCCACGGAAGTATGGCCTCCAGCCCGGCAAGCCGATATTCAGGGTCCATGGCAATAGCTGGCTGCCAGTAGGCTTTTACGGATTTATGCGACACTTCCTTGAGCAACTCTATGGCGCTTTGATTGGTGTCGGTTAGTGTGCCGCCGTGAAACTCGTATGAGATCGTCAGACCCGCTGCATCCGCCAAATCGCCGATCCTGCGTGAATCTTCAACAATGTTTTTGCGGTAAGCCTCGTCCGCTTCGTTCGATCCCTTGCTTCCGGCCCACACGCGCACAGTCGGCGCTCCAAGCTCAATAGCCGCCTCAAGCACTTTCTCGAAACCGGATTCATCCTGTCCAACTCGATAGTAAGACCCGTATGCTGCGACCGCAAGACCGGCATCCGTCGTCAATTGTCCGGCTTCACGAGCAGCACTCAGATTGCCATGTGGCACATGAATGTCGCCGCCCCACTCTACGGCATCCAGCCCGGCTTTCGCCGTGATCTCCACGATCTGCCTGGGACTCATGCCTCGAAATGTTACGGATACCAGCCCCGTTCGGATCATCTCACTTACCCTCTCGGTCGCAGAAAGTCTTGCCGTCTCGCCATATGGCCCAAGTGCTTTCGAACCAGCTCTTGTCCTCGGGAATCGGCCTGACCTGCTCCACCGAAGTCTGCAGACTGGAGCCTGAGACAACCACACGCTCTGACCGGTCTTCTATTCGCTCTTTTTTGTAGCGCATAAGCACACCTTTGGCCGAATCGACAATCCCGGAATCCGAAGCTTCATCCTCATCCACAACCAGATATGAACCTCTGCTGCCCCCGCCTTTTCGGATATACGCATCGATATTTGCCAGAAACGCGGCATGCGTGAGAGCCAGGCCTCTGGTCTCCCAAGCTCGCGGCAGTTGCGATCTGTCGGAAGCTCCGGGCAGTGTCTTTTCGCAATCCGCAACCAACGAAAGAGCATCGGATAGCGCAGCGCTCACATGACTTGGAGCGCGCAGCATGCCCGCAGCATCGCTCATTCGTTTCTGGACAAAAGATCGCACCGCTTCATGACTTTGAGAAGATTCAAGCATCGCGCGGCTCTCTTTGAGCACAGATATCGCCGCTTCCTGAAGCACGGAATCGTGGATGCCGCTGCGACTGTCTCGCTTGGTCGCCGCGATATACTGGGCAACACGCATAGCACCGACCTGGCTGGAGTTGAGCGCTGCCCCACCCGGTCTAGACACGCCGTGGACCCCCGCAACTTCTCCTATCGCAAACAAGTTCATTACGTCAGTCTGATAGACATCGTTGACTCGCAGACCGCCGTTGTTGTGCTGGAAGCACACAGCGATTTCCAGCGGATCGTGCAAATCGATGCCGTTCTCTGTATAAATTTCTATGCTCTCGGGGTTCATCCATGCGAGCCTGTCGTAAGGCGTCTCCTGCACAGCGCCCGATAGCCTTAGGTAATCTTTTGCCTCAGGGATCAGAGCCTCCATGTCTATTGGCTGTCCATCACGCTCAGGGTTATGCATGAAATCCAGATACACAGCCCTCCCCGCTTCTTTCTCCTGAAAAACTGCCATATCGACCAGGGAGGAACCGTAGCCGCTTGCACGCGATGCGCTAAACGGCCATTGATAGCCCTTCAGGAATATGCCCGACCCCATTTTGGGCAGATTGGAGTAGTGCAGGGCAAGAAAATTACGCTGGTCTCCCCTGGCGCTCCGGCTGAAGTATGCCGGAAGCACCTGCTGATACGTGCCTGAGAGGTTCCAACGGAATTCGGTAGATGCTATGCCGAACTGGGACTCGCCCAAGTTCACCGCGCTTGCTCCGGCTTCTAAAGCAGGGCCGTGACAGCTCACCTGTCCTGCGGGATACACCGAATCGGCATAGAGTTCTCCTGGTCCGCCGGTGGCCAGCACAATGCACTCAGCATGGAAAAGAATGATGCCCAAGTTTTTGCCGTGTAGTTGATCATTCTTTAACCCGACAATCCCCACCACTCGCTCATTATCCTTGACCAGCCTGACCACGGTGATTCCTTCGATTATGGGAATCCCCTTTTGCTTTATGCGGCGTGTTGAAGTTTCCACCATATACCTGGAAGTCTTTGGTCCAGCGCTGGTTGCGCGCTGGCGAGGATCGTGGTCCGTTTTATAGCCCACAAATGCCCCGTAGCTGTTATAAGGAAACGGGACGCCATTTCCAACCAGATGGTAAAAAGCAGGCAGGGAATAAAGGCTCTCGATATAGGCTTGGTCGCCATGCATCGCGCCGCCGTCAAAGAGACTGTGAGCCATCTCGATGGGGCTGTCCGCAGTGTCTCCGAATACGCTCAGCTTATAATATGTTTGCTTGTCCGACCCGGAACTGTATGAGGTCCCGCCGTGAGCATCCGTGGTCAGGATCGCAACGTCTTCAATGCCGAGATCGTGCAGCCGCAGAGCGCACGTCAGGCCCGCCGCGCCGCTGCCAACCACCAGAGTATGGCACCGGTAAACGTCTATATCAATTCCAGGTTCGAGAGTAATAGTCGATTTTTCCATAAATATCTACAGTCTTTGGAGGTGGAAGCCTCCATCTATATTGAAAACCTCTCCGGTCGAATAATCGAATGCGCCGCCGAGTATTGCCTTCACCGCCAGGGCGATATCTTTCGGCTCGCCCCATCTCCTGATAGGGAGCAGACCATCCTCATTTATAAGCTTGTCATACTTACCCTGCACAGTTTCAGTCATAGGAGTTCTAATAATTCCGGGCCTGATCTCGTAGACATTGATGCCGTATTCGGCAAGACGATCAGCGTATAGCTTTGTCATCATGCTGACCCCAGCCTTGGACAGGCAGTATTCCGGACGTGATGTAGACGATGTGTAAGCGGAATTAGATGACATGTTAACGATTTTGGGCTTGGAAACAATCTCTTTGTCGGCAAGCTCGATCATATAGCGCGCGGCCAACTGGGTCAGAAAGAAAGGGCCTTTCAGATTGATGGACATAACGCGGTCGAAGCTTTCTTCGCTTGTGTCCAGAATGTCCCGTCTTTGAAGCGGGGCAACTCCCGCGTTGTTGACCAAGGCATCCAGGCGGCCATAGCGACTGCGAATCTCGGCAAGTATTGCTTCTCGGTCAGCAGGCTTGCTCAGATCAGCCGAGATATAATTATGACCGTCACCCGTAAGCTTACTAATAACGTCGGCTTCAGGCTTGACATCAGCAATCACGACTTTATAGCCGTCGCCTGCCAATTCCTGTGCGATGGCGAATCCAATTCCTGAAGCGCCGCCGGTAACACAAGCGACTTTACTCATAATGTAACTCCATTCTTTTCTTCTAGCAGGCAAGCAAGCAAACCATCATCAGGGTCCAATATCAGTTTGTGAAACACCATATCGAACCTGCTGCCCTCGGTCCTGGCGAAGGGTGTGTTCACTTTCCCCATCAGATAGCTGAGAAACTGGACATTCTGCGCGCCGGCTTTTAGATAATTATAAATATCCCTGCCCGAATAAACTCCGCCTGTCGCCGAGATCGAGAGTGTGGGGAAGCGTTCTTTGATATGCCTTACCTGCTCCAGGTTCCTCAGCCGCAGCTCTTCGCCGCCGTGCCCCGAGGCATACTGCCTGTTGTAGTGTCGATTGGCCACAACAACCCCATCCGAGCCTCCGTCGAACGCTGCCTCAGCCATTTTTAGCTGAAATTCCAGGCCCCAATCAAGATTGAGCATCTTTGGAAAGACCTTGACGTCACTTGCCACCGATTTCATAATGCCGGGGCAGGTACGATACCATCTCAACACGTTCTCCTGGTTTTCGGTATAATCATCGCTTGCAAGAAACGGGCAGAAATCTATCTCGATATGCTTGAACCCCGCTTCGTAGTGCACTTTTGTGGTATGAACCCATTCCTCTTCAAGAAAGTCCTCATGAGGAAACGGAAGGTGGCAGAGAATGGATGCTATCACTATAAAGTCATCCGGATTATTATAGAGGTGAGCTTTCCTCGCAAAGTCCATGTATTCTGACAGAGTGCGCGTGTCGCACCGCCCATCCCAGTGGATAATAGGCCTCTTGCCTTCCGGATCATCACCTTTGTGGAAAGTCCTTATATATGACGCATGCTTTCGCTGGTTGATCATAGAGCAGCAGCCGTTCCGGCTTTCGCCAACAACCGATTTCAGCACGCAGCCTGCAAATCCAGCTTCGTGGATCGATTCGACCTGAGATGTGCGCAGCGTCATCTGACCCGGCGCAACTATCAACGGGTTCTTGAGAGGCAAGTCCAGATATGACACATTCAGCGATGGTAATTCAAGCTCATCCACCAGCATTTGGAAGAGGCAGGAGGGAATGGGTTTACGCTTGTAATACTCATGCACCTTTGAGAGTTCGCGCCTGTAATCCACGGTCCGTTCTAACTCCAAATCTCAGCAATGCTTTAAGCTTAACATGAGGGATGGTCATTCACAATGGAACTTATTGATTTGTGCCGGGATATGCGCGCAAGTGATTATTTATTTCTTGTACAAAATTTAGATCGACCTGAAGCACCGGCTTCTTTATTTATAAACCAGCACAATGAAAGGGGATATGTACTTACGTGGACTTTCATCGGTTCTTGTCTTGCTATGCGACATAATGGCATAGCGCCACCTAACAAATCTCACTCAACGCAAAAACAGCACCAGCCTTATCTAGAGGCTCATTATTGTTGCCGCATTTTGGAGATTGAATGCACGACGGACAGCCGTCATCGCACGGGCAGTCACGGATTGTCGTAAGTGTGGCTGAAAGCAGCTCTTCGATCCGCTCGTAAGCTGTTCGAGCAAGACCCACCCCACCCGCATGACCGTCATATATAAAGATCACGGGCGCGCCATCCGTGTCAGGATGATTAGGATGCGAAACGCCGCCTATATCCTGACGGTCGCAAAGCGCAAACAGCGGCAGAAGCCCGATTGCCGCGTGCTCTATTGCATGAATTGTCCCTGCAAGATCGAAGCCTCTGCCTATGATCTTGTTCGCGACATCTTCTGTCAGAGCAAACCAGACCGCTTCGGTATGAAGCTGTGTTTCCGGAAGGTCAAGTGGGCGCTTCTCGATAATCTCATCGCTGAAAAGCCGTTTGCGCCAGTAGTGAGTTACCTGATTGGACACTATCACATCACCAAAACATACTTGGGTGATAGGTGTTGGGTGTTGGGGGCTGGATGCCCGTTCCGATGAGTCGGCAGGTTGATCATCATCCGGCGAAAGCAGATTACGTGATTCCTGCTCCCGTTCAACCAGAATCTTTGTCTGATCCGCGGGAGTGGTATAGAAGTTTACCTCGCTCTTTTCAACATAGGCGACCTTCTCGTCAATATCGAGATTGGTAACCACATAGCTATCGCCCGCATGCAGATAGACAGCGCCTGGGTGAATCGTGTCAAATGCGCTCGATCCGTCCACTGTTCCCAGCAGAGTACCGCCATTTTCGACTGATACAATGTTGTAGTTGCTCCCGCCTGTGGAGCGTATATTGACCTCGGCTGCAGGGTAGTTCGAGCCTGCCCAATACCATCTGCGTCGATACTCTATCTGGCCAAGGTCTGCCAGAATACCCAGCAGTTCCCAAGCGCGTTCACCGAATAGAGAGGTCACTTCATCGTTATTGAGAGGTATCTCATATGCCGCGCACAGCAGGTGATCGGCCAGGATATACGGGTTTTGTGAATCGACTATCGCACGCTCATTCGCGGAGGTGAAGAAGTAGCCGGGGTTACGCATCATATACTGGTCTATGGGGTTGTCCAGAGCGATCAGGACTGCCATCGACTCGGCAAGTCCCCTGCCCGACCGTCCAGCCTGCTGCCATGTGCTCGCCACCGTGCCCGGATAGCCCGTCATCACGACTGCATCCAGCCCGCCGATATCCACACCGACCTCAAGCGCCGTAGTTGATGTCACGCCCATCAGATCACCCGTAAAGAGCCTACGTTCGATCTCACGGCGTTCGGCCGGCTTGTAGCCCGCTCGGTAAGCCATGATCTTATCTGCCATGGGCGATTTTTCGTCCTTTAGCTCTGTTCGGGCGTATCGGTATATCAGTTCGGCTGTCTTTCTTGCCTTGGTAAATACAATTGTGCGGACCCCCGACTCGACCATCTTTACAAAGAGCTTTACGGCCTCTGAATTGGAACTGCGACGTTCGTCCTTACCGGCAATAAACGGCGGGTTCCAAAACACGAATGACTTGGGACCTGAGGGCGAGCCGTCATCGTCGATCACACGGGCGTCAATGCCTGTAAGATCATGCACAAGCCTGCCGGGGTCGCTCACGGTAGCTGACGCACATATAAACTGAGGGTCCGAGCCATAGTAATTTGCGATTCGTCTTAGACGCCGGATCACGTTGGCCACATGCGCCCCGAATACGCCTCGATATGTGTGGACCTCATCTATCACTACGAACTTAAGGTTGCGAAATAGTTCAGACCAGGTGGAGTGATAAGGCAATATGCCAATGTGGAGCATATCCGGGTTGGTAAGGATAATATTAGCCGTGCTTTTGATGAACGGCCGCTCCTGACGTGGCGTGTCGCCGTCATATGTCGCGGGCTTGATGAAGTCAAGGCCGAACTGCCTGATCTTGCCGAGCTGGTCCTGCGCGAGCGCTTTGGTGGGATATATATATAGCGCGCGAGACTTGGGGCTGCTTTCAAGCGCCTCCATCACCGGCACATTGTAGCACAGAGTCTTGCCGCTGGCCGTGGCCGTCACGACTACTATGTTCTGCCCGGCGCGCACAGCCTCTATCGCATCTTCCTGATGAATATACAGCCGAGTGATACCAAGGCGATCAAGCGCGTCCGCTGTCTGACCGGTAATCGGCGGATCAACAGGCCGCCAGGCGGCAGCTCTTGCCGGGATTCGCTCGATGTGAGCGATCTGACCGCGGTAGTCCTTGGAGTTTTTTATCGAATCCAGGAAAGCGGCTGCATTCACAATGGGCGCTAGCTCGCCGGCACTATACTGGCTGTAATCTGCACTTTGCCCTTCTTGAAACCTGCATTTTGTGTGCTGCCGGACGACGGTGACATGCCGGGTTGGCTATAGTTATCGCCAGCTATAGGAGAAGCTGAATAGTACCGGCTTCGAGATGAAGATGATTGGGGAGTTGCTGCCGGCTGCCCACTTACATCTCCTGTACCCGGCTCGACGGTCACACGAAACTCAAGGATCACGTCTCGCCTGATCATCTTTTCATTTTTGTAGTCATAATAGGTCACAACGTCTGCGTTTACATTATCATCCGAACTGCGTATCTTTCCGTCCGCCAGAGAAATCGTCGATTTGCCGGACATCTTCGAAACCAGTTTTACACACTCGCGGCCGCTCTGCCATTCGAACGAGTCCATAGAACAATTGCCCTTCAGATCGATAACATCAGTTATGCCATCGAGCTTCAGACTCATCTTATCGGGCCAGGAGTCTCCTTCTTTGACGGCATGTTTTGGCAAAACAGGTAAGATATCTGTAATAATAAACTGCGACTGCTTGCTGAACATATTGCGGTCAGTCACATGGCCGTATTTGTCCATCACTCTGTAGAGCTGCGGTTTGATAGGGTCATTTTCATAGAGTTTCGTCTTCTGCCCGAACTGTGTAACGACAGGAGAGCCATCAATCCTGTATCTGAGCAGATATTCGCCTGTGCTGCGCACATCTTCGACACTCTGAGCAACCTTAAACTCTCCCGACATACCCAGTTCGCCTACAATCGGTAGAGCAATACCTGAAACGACCTCAAAGACCTGCACAGCCGATGTTATTTTATATGTATTTAACTGGCCAAAGCTCAGTCTGTTCACAAGCCTGACACCCGGCGCGGGATTAGGTCTTGCAATCATATTCTTCAACACCACAGGTACGCTGCCTGTATCAATAATATCTGATGAGTTTCCACCTTGTCTGTGGATATCGATTTTTATATTGTACTTACCGTCCTTGAAGTTGTGATCTTCTTTGGGGTTGGACACAGTGCGGTATGGAGACTTGCTGTCCCAAAAAATGTTAATAGTCCCATTCTTTGAGCGCACGTTCTCCGAATTGACGGCCAGGACAAAATTTTCCTTGCCCTTCTCACCGACTAATATCGAGATGAAAGTGTCTTTAGGGACGGATGAGCCTGGGATAGATATCTTTACATTTTCTCGAACTATCTGATCCTGCTTAGGCCAATATATCGTCATGGCATGACTGGGCACAACCAGCGCCATCAGAATGATCGTCGAGAAGACACACGAAAACAACTTATTGTAGCTACGAGACATCTGCACACTCCAAAGTGATGCTTAACGCTGAAATGGTACTACATTCATAGCGGGCAAGTCAATAAATCGTATGATCGTGGAGCGTAGATCGTTGATATTGGTTACAATGCACTCGCCTACACAAACGATAAACGATCATACTAATTGTCTTATTGCAAGCAGCAGTTGACTGATTGCATATCTCTATTATGGGACTAGCTATGCGCGTCTGAGGTTCCCTAAATCGGCACAAACCTGGGAATTGAAACACGTTTGTGCTCTGAATCCGCAATGAGCTTGCGCACGCGCTCGACCGAGTCAGGATCAAAGCCTGAAAGCTCGCCCTTATTCAACGCCGCCAGTATTGAGTCAAGATCTTCATAGGTCATACCGATCTCGTTTTCATCGGTCTGACCCTCCCAAAGGTCAGCCGTAGGAGCCTTGTCGATTATTTCCTGCGGCATATCCAACTCATTGGCAATCTGATATACCTGATGTTTATAGAAATTACCCAAAGGCAAAAGATCGCTGCCGCCGTCGCCCCATTTGGTATAGTAGCCGATCTCGATCTCAGTCCTGTTGCTGGTGCCTGCCACGAGATAACCTAAAGCCTGAGCCGCGCAATAGAGCGCGGTCATCCTAAGGCGGGGTCTGACGTTGGTAAGCTCGAAGCCCTCGATATGGGGAATCCTGGGAACAAGCACGTCATATGTGGCGGTAAGATCGGCAAAGTGGGCCTTGATGCCGAACTTGCGCGCGACCAGTTTCGCGTCTTCGGCTGATGCAGGGTTTGAGTGGCAGGGCATTATCATACCCAAGACATTATCCCCACAGGCCATCTTGGAGAGCACAGCAACGACGGACGAATCTATTCCGCCGCTCATTCCAAAAACAAGCCCCTTTGTCCCGGCTTCCCGGACCTGATTTTGCATCCAAACACTTATCTGTCCCGCCAATGGACGCGCGAGATCAATTGTCATCAATTCCTCCATCGAAAATTACTATGTATATTCTACCAGATTCGGGGGCTTGGGTTAATAGCAGATTACTGCATCCATTGAGGATCTGTGCAAGCATGCGGAAATTTACGATCATATGTCAGATATGCCAAACAAGTCTGATAATGTTTGCAGACACTGATTCTATCAGCTCGGGTGCATGCGACATAGCGTAATCCAAACTGACCGGGCCGGATACAATGCTGAATGCGATGAGGCCGGAGTCCAGCAATGCGCGGATATCTGCCGAGACGGAACCGGCTATCGCAACGACCGGCACTCCGTTTGCCGAGGCTCTCTTCAATACGCCGCCTATAGTCTTGCCATAGGCAGTCTGTTCGTCGAGCTTACCCTCGCCTGTTATAACAAGATCAGCGCCTATCAGGGCATCATCGAACCCTGCTGTATCAAGGACCATATCTATCCCTGACCGAAGTTCGGCATTTAGAAACGCCGCCAAACCTGCGCCCATTCCACCGGCAGCGCCCGCGCCGGGCATTTGCGCGACGTCTTTGTTTAAGTCTTTGTGCAAAACCTGTGCATAGTTGCACAGTGCTTCATCAAGCTTTGCGACCATTTCAGGCGTCGCGCCTTTTTGCGGGCCGTATACGGCTGATGCGCCTGTGGGTCCGCACAAGGGATTCGTAACATCGCACGCTACCTCGACTTTGATCGACTCCATAGGAAACTTAAAAGCATCCATATCGATATGAGCGAGATCTGCAAGTGCAACGCCGCCGTGAGGCAGATCATCTCCGTTTTTGTCCAGGAATCTTGCGCCCAATGCTCTCATAGCGCCTGTGCCGCCGTCGTTGGTTGCACTCCCGCCGATTCCGATCACTATCTTTTTAGCGCCAGAATCGATAGCGGCGGATATCAACTCGCCGACGCCATAGGTGCTCGTAACCAGAGGGTTTCGTTCATTATCAGACAAGAGGACCAGACCGGAAGCTGCAGCCATCTCAATCGCGGCTGTTTTGCCGCCGCCCATTACGCCATAGAATGAGTTGATCTCCCGCATCAGCGGATCATGAACCCTGACACGACGCAGTTCGCCGCCTGTGGCGCTGACCAGCGCATCGACCGTGCCCTCACCACCATCTGCGATGGGAATGCTCACCGTCTGCGTGCCGGGCGCGCCAAGCTCAATACCTCGCGCTATAGCCTCTGCAGCCTCAATGGATGACAGACTGCCTTTGAATGAGTCAGGACAAATTACAACTTTCATGTGAGTTATATGTTATAGGTTTTGGGTTATGGGTTATGAGTTATGAGTTATGAGTTTTGGGTTATGGGTTGTGGGTTTTGTATCCACAACTCATAACCCGTTAACTCTTAACGCTTCTTCACCTCAGGATTGACCGGGTTCGGAAGAGGTTTTCCTGTGATACCCGCAATCAGGTTATCGGCGGCCATCATAGCCATTTTTGTGCGTGTGGCGACCGACGCCGATGCGATATGCGGCACGACTGTTATGTTACTCAGAGTAAGCAGCGGATCATCAACTGCAACAGGCTCAGGATCGAAGACGTCAAGCCCCGCGTGTGCGATCTCGCCATCCTTGAGAGCTGTATAAAGAGCTTTCTGATCGACAACCGGACCTCTGGATGAATTTATCAGGATAGCGGTCTTCTTCATCATCTTGAACTCGCGCTCGCCGATTAGGTGATGAGTCGATTCCATGAGCGGAACGTGCATCGAGACGAAATCGCTTTCCTTGAGCAGAGTATCTAGATCGACATATTTGATGCCGAGTTCTTTCTCTCGCTGTTCGTTGCGATACTCATCAAAGTAGATCACGTTCATATCGAAACCCTTGCCGCGCTTGGCCATCTCGGCTCCGATCCTGCCCAGGCCAACAATTCCAAGGGTGGCATGGTGGATATCGCGGCCTAAAAAGAGCATCGGGCCCCAAGTCTTCCATTTGCCTGCGCGCGTATATTTGTCGGCTTCGACAATCCTGCGAGCGGACGACATCAGCAGAGTAAACGCAAGGTCGGCGGTGGTTTCGGTGAGAACCCCAGGAGTGTTGCCTATCGGAATGCCGCGCTGCGTGGCGGCGGGAATATCGATGTTGTCGTAACCGACAGCATAGTTTGATATCACTTTGACCTTGGCCGCTGTGTCCATCAGTTCAGGGTCGATCTTGTCGGTAAGCAGGCAGAGCAAGCCGTCGATGTCCTTGACTTTCTCCATAAGGACTTCGCGCGGCGGCGGCAGTTCGTCCTGCCAAACTTCCATATCGGCAACTTCGGCAATCTTATCGAGCGCCGCCTGCGGCAGCACCCTGGTCACAAATACTTTGGGTCTAGACATGCATGCACCTCACATAACTTTTCAACCAAATTATATATGTAAACGGTTACATTGTCCAGTGGTGATAAGCTATGTGATCCTGGGTGCGTGGGAGTCTACTGGCTGTACACCATTGTCATGCAGCCCAAAGTAAGAAGATTACACAATAATGTGACTTCAATATGTAATGCGATACAGTTAATGACCCGATAATCATGCAGTAGTACCAGGCGTGCAAGACAGCAAAACGTGGCATAGATGAATTATACGAGAATGAAAATCAATATTTCACACGCTTGTCATTCATGAGAACCGGTATGAAAATCAACAATAGATCCAACATATACATCAAGCGCAAGCAATCGAGGGGTTTCACTCTTGTTGAGGTAGCTGTCTCATTGCTGGCTTTCTCGGTCGTTGTAGTGATATTCGCAAGCTCTGTTCTAATGGCCGAAAAGAGCGCCCACGTCAATGGTCAATACGCGCAAGCGATCAGCCTTTGTCAGCACAAGATTGACCAGGCGAGAGCCGTCGGCTTCGGACAGCTTAATGATGAATCACTTCTAACCGGAGAAATTGTCGATTCCGTTATTGGCGACTCAGTATACTCGTTTGCTGATCAGGACAGCGTTGCGGACTACCTTCCCCGACCCGAAGCGGCAACGCTGGCAATCGAGAAACCTTATGACGGCGATACGAGCAAAGCTAGAGTAACCGTTACCATAACATGGCATCCTGCAGCCTACCAGAACAAGACTAACACTGTAACACTTGCAGCAATTATCACAAATGTGGAATGAGGGCCAAATGAATAATCGCGGCTTTACTCTTTTGGAAGTGTTAATGGTGAGCGGTATTATGGCGTTCATGCTTGTATCTGTCGGAGCTATGACAGTCGCTACAATGCGCTGCTATGATCGCGCCACGGCACGAACCTATATGGACACAGATGCATCCACCGCGATGCAGAAAATTGTATCCGACGTGCGAGAGGCAAGCGATGTCAAATTCATCGCGGACGGTAACAGACTAAGAATCATACCCCCAAAAACTGTTGAGGGTCATGATTACTATAACAGGTATAAACCGGATAATGCTAATCAATTTGATTATTACCTTTCTGACTCTACCGGCACACCCGGACACGATGGGACATGGCTTTGGAGAGGCAAAAATAATAATGATCGCCGCCCAATTATGAAAGATGTGACTTATCTGAATTTCGAGCGCAAAACAGACGATTCGATTGCAATAACAGTGCGTGTATTGCCTCAATGTAATAGCGATATGGAACCGACTGAGCTTACTGAGCGCGTTGTGTATCTAAGAAATTATGCGGGGAAATCGTGATATGACTAGAATGCAATCAAATCAATATACAGGTCATATAAATAAAGGTAGTCTTCTTCTGATCACGATAATCGCTCTCTTTATGGTAACGACTCTCGCGATAGCGGTCATCAGCATCACAAGCACAGCGCTTTATATGAACAGTCAGCAGCAGTCGCGCGCAATGGCTCTCAACATCGCCGAATCAGGCGCTGAGGACGGCGCTTTGTATCTCTACAAGTTTAACAGCGCGCCAAACATTACCGAATCCTTTGACCCCTTCAATGGGCCTGTGACGCTCAATGGCGGGCATTACTGTGTAACCATTGATCCTGATGAAGATAATGCAACAAACGATACGCTGAAAACATTTGTGATTACGTCTGTCGGGACCTATAACGGGGTCTCAAAAACGGTAGAAATAGTAATACGGCAGGCCTCGTTCGGCAGGTACGCTTATTTCACCGATAGTGAGACCTCCAGCGCAGGCGGGGGAGAAATCTGGTGGAGAACGGGTGAGTCCGTCGATGGACCTGTCCACAGCAACAACAGAAACAATTCCAAATTCAATATATACTATACCGGCTCCACCAAGCCGATATTCCTGGACATGGTGACATCCGCCGCAAGCAAAATCAACTATACCCCCGGCACACCGGGTAATGAGACGACCTATAAGAAGATATTCGCGAACGGCAGCAAAGGCCTGAGATTGGGCGTGGACCCAATAGACTTGCCGGAAACCACCGATATTCAAAAGCAGGCAGCATGGGGCGGTTCATCGGGCTACCCAACCACCAATGGAGTCTATCTCAGAGGCACAAGCGGCAGTGGACTATATATTGTCGGCGATGCTGCAATTGACTTGTCGCTTGATGGCTGCGGCAACCAGCAGATGACTATAAAGCAGGTCATCGGCGGCGGCACGCAGACGACTGTTGTTACTCTTGATAGATACAACAAAACGACGACCGCAACTGGAACAGTCGGTCCAGATAGCGCAACGAGCATGTCGTCACTTATCAATGGGGTGATCTATTGTACAGGAAATATCACGTCGCTTAAAGGCGAGGTAGCAGACAATCTATATAGTGGCGATGAGATCACCACAAGATCCGAACTGACTATAGCAACCGATGTCAGCAATGACGACAACATAGACGACATAACGATAACAGGCAACATCATATATCATACACGGCCCGATAAGACTCTAGATTCCGACGCCCCGGCCAATTTGGCCGCAGGCACACTGGGTCTGGTCGGCCGAAATATTACAATCGGTTCCTCTGCTCCGGCAAACCTGGAGATAGATGGAGTATGCCTCGCAGGAGGCAAAAATACTTCGGACGGCAGCTTCAGCGTCAAGAATTACGGTTCCAAAAAGCCTACCGGTACACTGAAAATCCTCGGAGGGATCATCCAAAAAGCAAGAGGACCGGTCGGCACTTTCAGCACTTCAACGGGAGCTATTTCCACCGGTTATTCCAAAAACTATGTATATGACCCGCGTATGGCTCAGCGGCCTCCGCCATACTACCCCACAACGGGCAAGTACGACAGAATTTCATGGCGAGTTTTGCCTGATTCACATTAGTTACCGAAGCCTCCTTCGAAGCCTCCAAGCGTGGACTCGAACCATTCGCAGAGCCGGATGCCTGATCCGGGTGTCCGGCTCGCTTGTCATATCCAGAGTGTCCGGTTCGATGTGCGTGACGACAGTCGCATCAGGCAACACCGTTTTCATCCTGTTCTCGATCTCCTGAGCTATATTGTGAGCTTCAAGCACAGGCATATCCGCAGGCACGATCAAATGATAGTCGATCTGCCTGGCAGATCCCGATTTGCGCGTTCTGAGCTTGTGAAAACCCACAACTTTTGGCGTGCTCATCACTATCTGCCCTATCTTTGTAATCTCATCCGTCGGCAGGCGTCTATCGAGCAGCAGTCCGGCTGATTCCCTTGTAAGAGTAAACGCCACCCAAAGGATAGTCGCCGCTACGCCCAGCGCGACTATAGGGTCGAATATCAATAGCCCGGTTACTTCGATCAATATCAGCCCGGCAAATACCCCAATTGATGTCCAGACATCTGTAGTAAGGTGATAAGCATCTGCTCGAATGGCGGCGGAATCGGTTTCTCGCGCGACTCTAAGCAGGTATCGCGATACGAATACATCCAGCGCCGCCGTCATCCCAATTACCATCAGCCCCAGAGGCAGTGATTGCAGCGGCTTTGGGCTTAAAATCTTATCAACAGCCTCGTAGATAATATACAGCGCCGCGCCGAATATAAGCAGAGCCTGGGCAGCAGCAGATATGTTCTCTATCTTGCCATGGCCGAACGGATGCTCCTCATCGGCAGGCGCGGCTGATGCGCGTACACTCAATAACGCTATGATTGAAGCGGTCAGGTCGTTGAGTGAGTCCGCCGCCGCTGATATGATACTGATCGAGCCTGTAATCAAGCCCACAACCAGCTTCAGCGCCAGCAGGAATGTATTCGATAATACCGATAAGGATGCGGCTCTTACTTTTCGGTCCATTGTATTTCCGATTGTTCTATCTTCGCAGGGGCGAAGCATTTGCCATTCAATAATGTAAGACATATATTGGGTTAAGATCAGGTTTACAAATGATTTCTCATGCGCAAATGCTTCGCCTAACATATGTGTAGTGTTCCCATATTCTCCGAAGGAAAAGTCCCGCAAGCCGAATAATCTAGAGTTGATATGATCTACAAGGCTGCATATATAATGACAATGGCGGGCGATCCGATAGAAAAAGGCGAGGTCCTGATCAAGGATGGCCTTATTTGCGATATTGGAATCCGCCTGTCTGAAAAATATCTCGATGAGCCGATATGCGATTTCGGCAATTGCGTGATCTTGCCGGGGTTTGTAAACGCACATTCACATGTAGACTACACCTGGAGCCGCAACCAATACGATGCGCTAAACTTATGGAATTGGTTGGACAACGTCGGCTATAAAAATGGTCGCCCGGAATACGATAAAGCTCTTGTGTCAGCAACGTTTGGAACCGCAGAATGCGCTTACTCAGGGATAACATGCCTTGGCGATTCGACACTAACGGGCGCTGCGGCAGAAGCAATGAGCTTGGTCGGACTGCGTGGAATAGCTTATTGCGAACTCTTCGGCCAGAGCATGGGTGATAACTATGCTCAAGATTATGCCGCAAAGCTGAACAATCTTTATGAACTGCAGGCTCGATCATCTGCGCTTGTAAAGGTCGGTCTGTCGCCGCACACCGTATATACTTCCAATATTGAGGTGCTTGAGCTGTGCGCCAAGTCATGCTCTGAAATTGGCATTCCGATTTCGCTTCACCTGGCTGAGACATGGGCAGAGGCTGATTATACAATGTATGGCGCCGGTCCCATAGCCGACTGGCGCGTTGGTATGGGGTATCCGCCAATGATAACCGGCCTTTCCCCTACCCTTACGCTCAAGAAAGCTGGTCTGCTGAGAAAAGGCGTGAGCCTGGCGCACTGTGTTCATGTCTCTGATGATGATATCGATATTATTGCACATTCGGGAGCGTCAGTCGCGCATTGTCCGAGGTCAAATGCATATCTCGGCTGTGGGATTGCGCCGGTAACAAAGCTTATATCGGCGGGCGCGGCGGTCGGTCTGGGCACTGACAGCGAAGGCAGTTGCATGCGCTTTGATTTCTTTGAAGAAATGCGATTTGCATTAGGTATGGCACGCGCAAGCAGGCAGGATGCGGCTGTGATGACGGCGAATGATATTCTAAGGCTGGCCACAATAGGCGGCGCGGAAACGCTGGGGCTTGAAGGACTCGTAGGAACACTTGAGATCGGCAAGCGCGCCGATATGAGTGTAATCGACCTCAGCGATACTCTGCCTGATGAGGATTTATCTCTGGCAGTGATCTCACGCAGCCCATCTGATGTAGTAATGGTTATGGTAGACGGAGCAGAGATCGTAAAAGACGGCAGGCCGGTCAATATCGATATGGACGAATACAAAGCCAAACTCGGCGTCAGGAGCAGTTGATTTGGTCAAGGGAAAGAACAGATTTATCACGGTTGTGGTTGCGATAGTGGGAGCGGTGATAGTCGCGGCGCTTCTGCGCTTCAATTTCGCCGCCACCAGCTACAATCAATATTTGGTCGGCAACCTGATCGGAATATTCTGGATCCCTATGCTCACGGTTCTGTTTTTCTTTGGTGAGGAACCGGACAAATTCGGGTTCTTACTCGGCTCTTGGCGGCGGATATGGATTGTTTTAGTAATAGCATTCGCAGCGCTCTTTTTCATGATGCTCTATGCAAGCCGAATGCAGGGTTTCCAGGACTACTATCCAATATTCAGACGATATCCTGACTTCGCCGCCGCATTTGCCGGTTATCCCCAGCAGAACCCGTTTCTGGTTGCCCCAATGATGATGATTTATGCGGAACTCAGCTACGGCATGTATCTGTTTTGCTGGGAGTTTTTCTTCAGAGGCTATCTGCTCTTCGGGCTGCAGCGGTCGATCGGGTGGTCGGCTATTCTTGTGCAGGCAATTGCGTTTGGAATTTTGCATGCAGGCAAGCCGGGCATCGAAGTCATAGCGTCGTTTGGCGCCGGAGTAATTCTAGGTATCATAGCTTTGAACGCAAAATCATTTGTGCCCGGCTTCGTATTGCACTGGCTCGCATCTATCACGTTCGATTTACTGATAGTCGCCGGGCGTCCACACAGTGGTTGACATTGCCTGGTAGGGGGTGTATACTTTTGGAACTTCAGACAGGAGGAGTGACATTGGAGGGTATCCGTCTAGAGACAAATGTTCGTGATGTTGACGGAGTGAATGTATTGGACGTAACAGGGGAAATTGATGTCTACACCGCTCCCCAGTTCAAGGAGGCGATCAACTCCGTTCTTTCCGGTGGTCAGAAGCATCTAATCATTAATTTCGCGCAAGTAACCTATATGGACAGCAGTGGCTTCGGAGCGCTGCTTTCAGCTACCAAGCAATTAAAGCCGGCCGGCGGAACCGTAAACCTGATCAAATGCTGTGGTTCCATCGACAGAATCTTGAAAATTACCCGGCTCAATACCGTGTTTGGAATATATGACAGCCTCGACGAAGCGCTTGAAGCTGTAAAGGCGTAGTAAACGTCGGGGGATGGATTCTCCCCCGACGATCACATTTATCTCTTACTTTCCGTCTCCAATCATCTTAACCCAGCACTGCCTGTTTCTGGGACCATCGAACTCTGCAAAATAGATAGCCTGCCATGTTCCGAGCTTAAGACGTCCGTCTTCAACAATCGCGATGAGCGACGGTGCGATAAGGCTCGATTTGACATGCGAGTCCGAGTTTCCCTCCACATGACGATACCCCGCTCGTTCGGGTATCACCTTCGCCAGTGTTTCCAGCACATCGGTCACGACATCAGGGTCGGCATTTTCGTTCATGGTGATCCCGGCAGTGGTATGCGGGACAAACACACACACCAGACCATCTTTGAACCCCGCTTCATCCACACATTTTTGCACCTGGGCAGTTACGTCCACAAACTGGTGCCGTTTCGTTGTCCTTACCGGAAATATCTCCATGATAATTACTCCATCAAAATAGCTGAGAGCCCGAACTTATAAGCGCTCAGTATAATTAGGACTTCGACACTCGCTGATATCTTCCTGCCCGAATTTCCGCGCTCACGAAGGTTACTCACAGAGATCGGCGGAAGTTATTTCATGGTTTTCAAATAATGAAAGCACGGAATATAGAGAAACACCGATATTGTTTTGAGAGGTCTATGATACGTGAGTAAGGTTCATTTCGCTTCAGCAAAACTCAAGCAACTGCGCGCGGACGCCAGCCTGCCCGCCAAATTCAAGAGACTGCTCGAGGGATATCCGCTCAAGGATATGTTCGGAGGAAAGACAGTCGCCATCAAGATGCATCTTGGAGGTCACTATGGCTACACTACTATCCCGCCGTTATTTGTGAGAATGCTGGTCCGGGAGATAAAAGATGCCGGAGGAAACCCGTTCATCACGGACGGCACACCGGCAATACCGGAAGCAATCGCAAGGGGCTACACTCAGGAAGTCCTCGGCGCGCCGATTGTGCCTGCCGCAGGCTTCAATGAGAAATATTTCGTCACTGTACCGATAGATTACCTCAGCTTCAAAGAAGCCCAGATGTGTGGTGAAATATACAATGCCGATGCCATGATCGTCTACAGCCACGGTAAGGGCCACGGCATGTGCGGATGGGGCGGCGCCATCAAAAACATCGCCATGGGCAACTTCACCTGCAAGACACGAGGGTCTATACACGCTCTCGGAGATACTGATTTCGAGTGGAACTCAGAGCTGTGCACTCACTGTCACCTCTGCCGCGACAACTGCCCGACCGGCGCGCTCACATTCAATGAAGACGGCATTTTGAATATCTTTTCACACCACTGCCGGTATTGCATGCACTGCGTGCTCGCGTGCCCCGTGGGCGCAATCAAGATGCATCAGGAAGCAATCCGTAACTTCCAGACCGGCATGGCCCGTGCAACCAAGGCCTGCCTTGATACATTCGATCAAGACCGTGTGCTCTATATTAACCATGTGCTCAACGTCACGCCTTTTTGCGATTGCTGGGGATTTTCGTCGCCCGCCATTGTCCCGGACGTGGGGGTCTTCGCGGGAACCGACATCGTCTCGGTCGAGCAAGCATCGATAGACTCAATCAAAACTGAAAACTTCATAGAGGGCTCACTGCCCCACCCGCTTATTGTCCGCGACGACATCGACGGTCACTTGCTCCATAAAATCCACAGCAAGGACCCATATTTGCAATGCGTGGAATCGGCTAAGATCGGTTTGGGAAGTCAGGATTACGCGTTGGTAGAAGTAGAATAGACCAGAGCGCAGCTTAGATGGACCGGGACATTGACCTCCCGGTCCATCTGGAATAGCTTTAATTGGGCTATCCAAAGCCAGCCAAGCCCCAATTGCGAAAGCACTAGCATGGTTTTGGTTAGTAGTTTTGTACTCTGGGTCTCAGGTGGTTTGACATATGCGATCTGTCGACCTCCTATAACAACAAACAAACTCACTTTTTGATTATTCTGGAACTTGTCCCCAAAACGAAAAAGCCTAATACAAAAAACGAATCGAAGAACCAGAGTATGGGATATTTGCTATTTCACTGCGAACAATGACCTGCCCCGCCACATAGAGCCGTCCGGCAGCAGCACTGCAACTTCGCGTTTTTCGGGGTTGGAAAGCAGACACCACTTTTTGCCGGTCGCATCAGTTACCATGACGGCTACCGCTGGTGAGGCTATATCGGTTCCACCTTCGTCATTCACGCTCAGTCGCTCGATACGAACCGCAGATCCATCCAGTGAAATATACCATGCCAGCGACATATCCTTCGCATGCTTGCGGAAGATCACGGCGAGCACGCGGTCCGCAATATTCGCACCGACTCCGGTGGCCGTGATGACCTCCGCATCATTTTCGGCTTCCGCGCCAAGCATGACCTTATTGCCCGGCGCGACGTCGACGCCTAGATTGATTCCTTTACCCAGACCGCATATTATTGCATCTTTCAAATAGCTGTAACCCAGCTTGTCGGGTGGGTTCCAGGCTGTGCCTTGATGGATGTTGGTCCACTTGCCGCACTGGTGATAGGCTATGTCATAAATGTGGTCCTTGTCCGAGCGTATCTGGTCGATAAAGATGATCAGGTTTTCATCCAGCATCACCGCCGCGCGCGTGAAGTGGACGCCATCTTGGATCGGCCCGGCATCGCACAAAGCAAAGTCCACGCCTTTCTCGGTTCCGAATGAGATCACGCGTCCTTCCACAGGCTTCTGAGATTCTTCATCCACGGTGAGCGTATTATGCGAAAGAGTTGTCTTATACCATGCGGAGTGGATCGGCAGACCATAACGAGATGTGCCCGAATCGATACCGAGCACGTGTCCTTTTGCATAAAGGACAAAGCTCAGCTTGTCAGGGTGACCATGACTAGTGCCGTACGGCCCATATTTCATACAAAGCCACGTCGCCATCTCGCGCTTACCTTTGGTGAGCACTGCATAGCCACTGTGAGGATAATCAGTGCTTTTCCAGTTCATTGGCGACACTGCAGGCAGCTTTGGTTCACCGTAGAACAGTGCAAAGTTGTTGTGCCTGTCGGATTTATCAAGCAGGCCGAGATAAACAGGATTCTTGTAGCGAGCGTAAGCCAGTTCGTATAGGTCCTCTTCGGATTCGAGATTGACCTCGCCACTGTCATTGAAAGCAGGCAGATACATGTTCGGCATTGCCATTGCCAAAGGTGCATCGAACATCGACTTGAACTCCCGACAATAGAGGTCGATTCCGCAATTGCGCGCAGCTTCGGTAAGGCTCCAGATAGCCGATACGGTATAGAAATGATAACTCCACGCACCCTCCCACCACTGGCCGTCAGCCGTAACGCCCTTGGTTATCTGCGCCCGGAAGCCCGTATCGGGATTATCGATTGCGTAACTTATGAGGTCTTTATCGCCTAAGAGAAAACCGA
This sequence comes from Armatimonadota bacterium, assembly GCA_039679645.1. Taxonomy (NCBI): domain Bacteria; kingdom Bacillati; phylum Armatimonadota; species Armatimonadota bacterium. Next base: position 12,706 of record JBDKUO010000065.1, on the reverse strand, counting down.
CAAGCCCTATCGCACTGTTTCGCCAACACTGGATGTTGTGAATACCGAGCGGATTGGGCATCAACACATCTTTTACGGCAGGCATGAGCATATTATTCGATATCGTGTCTCGGTCGGCCTGAGTAAGAGTATCCCACACGAGGTCTGCACCTTGGCAGACCGGAATCAGCCAGACAGCCTCGTCCAGATTTTGAGGACCAACTCTACCACCGCCAAGTGCCGGTTTGTCGTCTTTGCCCAGATTCTGCGGACCGATTCTCCCGTAAATGTCGTGGAGCGGGTAAGCAAGGTATTTCTTTGAATAGGCAAGTAAAATGTCGCGTGCCTTTGAAGAATAACGGGTATCGTCAGTAATCTGATATGCAATGCCGAGATCGAGTATAGCCAGTGCCCATTTGGTGTGAATATCAGCAAGAACGCAGCTGTCGTAGTCCTTACTCGGTGTGCTCGGATCACCCAAAAGCGTCTCGCCGCCGACCGGGCATTTATGTTCCCAGCGCCACGAACCGATCTGTTTGCCTTTACTAAGCGGGCAATCATGCACCGGACACGCATACCAGTGGGGCCAGTTGCCTCCGCGAGGCGGCAGGATTATCTCCTCGTTCAGGGCTTCATCAGCTTTTTCCTTGACTGATCTCCACTGTTCGCGAGCCCAATCGCAGTGCTCGATACGGCTCTTCATCTCTGTAATGTTCTGAGCCGTCATTAGCAGGCGCGGATGAGCGGCCAGATTAGGCACACACATATTGGAAGACGTCCTTTCTGTTGTATCCGCAAACAAGCCCGTAGCGCAGATCACAGCCAGGATAATGCAAAATGTTATGCGGCGCAAGAAAGAGTTCGACATATCATTTCTCCCCTTGTATTGTGTACCAAGCGCGACAGGCTTCAGTCATCATCGGAATAACACCGTCGGCCTGCCTTCAGGATCCTCGAACGAGTCGTGTGCCGATTGAAAGTAATGTATTCGGTGCCTGACAGCCTTTTTCCTTTGTAATGACACTATTCAGATATCACAGCATTCATCTCATCTCATCGTCCGGGAACACGGAATGCTGCCCTGGCAGTATAAACTCATGGATGAAACACTGAATCGATTCGCAAAGCCCAGACTTTGGAGAACTGCAACTTAATATGAAAAGGAATTCAACTTGTTCATTTGTGCCGCTAATGATCTTTTTGCTGATGGTCTGCTCCGCACATGCTTGGAGTTCCGAGGTAATCAGAGAACCTCTTGCACGCTCAATATCTGGTACGGTAACACCATTTCTCGCTGCAGGTGGGCTATCCTTGCTGTCCGATAAGCACGAGTTTACACAGTGTGCAAAAGCGGTCGCAGCTACCTGCATTGCCACGGAAGCATTGAAGTATGCTGTCGGAGAAAAACGCCCGAACAGCGATTCCGGGACCAGCTTCCCGAGCGGTCATACGGCTGCCGCATTCGCAATGGCCACCGTTCTTGCTGATTACAGACCTGAGTATAAATGGCCCGCCTATATAACCGCGTCCACAATCGGATACTCACGGGTAGAAGCCGGATCGCATTATTGGCGCGATGTAATCGGCGGCGCTGCTCTTGGATATTTCATAGGCAAGCGCTTCACCGGCGACCATGTGATGGTTTCACCTCAAGGTATAGGGTATCAATGGAAATGGTAAACGTGGCTGGCATCAAGAGGCAGTGTGCCGATACTCGTCTTCCAGAATACTCATCATCACAAAATCGTGATATTCGTAATTATAATAATAGCCGTCTCTCTGGATGCCCTCGCGTTTGAAGCCGTTTTTCTCATAGAATCTGACCGCATCCTCATTGAAACCGGCCACTCCAACAGCTACTCTATGAAAACCCAGATAGCCGAATGCATAGTCCAGCAGCAGCCGGATCGCTTCAGACCCATAGCCCTTGCCATGCGCGTCGCGTTCGCCTATGATCATGGTCAGGTCTGTGGTCTTCCAGGCGACAAACATTCGCAGCAGCCCGCACTCACCGATCACTTCGTCATTTTCTTTCACAGCAATCGCAAACCATATACGCTGCTCGTCCTTGCAGATATCGTCGAACCACTGCTCGGTCTTCACAGCATTATAAGGCTCAGTCACACAGATAGACCCTCTGAGTTCGGGATCGTTATACCACTTGCGGATATAGTCGAGGTCACTTTTCTCGAACGGCCTTAGATATATTTTTTCACCTATCAAAAAAGCGTTGGGGATCATGGGTCAGGTCCTCCAGGAAGAGCAGCAATGTTCGGATGCGTCACGTTGTATGCGCTAGCTGTAAGTAGATAATTATGCGCACGGCAGTCATTTTCCTGCGCTTTGCTCTTGCATGCTTTCGCAAGAGCAAAGCGCAGTATACTCAGCTAAATATCCGCCAAATAGGCTTTAGCTGTCTCCTCGCTGATAATCCCCTCCCTGGCCATACGATTGATCTCGTCGGGCATGCGGATGCAATTTTCGGGTAGTGGAGTTTTCCTAGAAAAGACATCCTCACCTTCAGCAATTGCTGTCCTCATCTCTTCATCAGGAACCAATACCCCGAATACCGCGACTCGCCCTCCACCTATCTTAGGTATGAGGCGCTGGCATGACACACACCGGAGCACACCAGCAAGCGCTTTCCGATAGAACGGGCGTATTTGTTCTGAGAAGACATCCCCTATTCGTTGGATTGCTTCCTCGGGTGAGTCTGCATGCATTACCATGATGACCAGATGCCCTGTCTCAGCAGCGGTTATGACTGCCTGCAGGTCCTCCAGCGTTTTCACCTCGCTCATGAATATGACATCCGGGTCCATATGAATCAATTGCCTGAGTCCCGAGATAGTATCAGGGATATCCACACCCACCTCTCTTTGCTGCACCAGTGATTTCTTCGGTATGAGCCGATACATAATCGGGTCTTCCAGAGTATGGATGTTAGCGCTGCTGTTCGAGTTGATGTGGTCGAGGAGGCTGTACGCTGCAGTTGACTTGCCGGAACCTATGCGACCGGAAAATACTATAAGCCCCATGGGAGCTTTTCCTGCCTCAATCAGCCCCTTAGGCAGACCCAGCATATCGACAGATGGAACGCTTGTAGGAATCAAGCGAACTGAAATACTGATATCACCTGAAACACGAGCTACACAAAACCTCGCCGCAACTTCTCCAAAGGTTATAGACCTTTCTACCGCTCCGCCTTCGCGTTCTATCTGCTCGATCTTGTCACTCGACATAACAGCAGATGCTATTGCCCTGGTCTCATTAGCGGTAAGTGGTGTAATGTCTGTACGCTCCAGCACGCCATCAATACGGAGTGTCGGCGGCTCACCAACGAGCAGGTGCAGGTCACTTGCCCCGCGCGAATAAGCCATCATAACCAACTTCTCAAGCTCAACAGACGATTGTTCTGACATTTCAGTCTCCTTTCACAGGGGGAATCCTGGGTCCTTGTGCTCTTCGCGATCCGGCTCTTCACCTTGGACATAGCCAAGCAGCAAATCTCTAAGCCGAGCCCTGGCATCGAAGAGCCGGCGTCTCACAGTGCCTTCCGGCACTGCAAGCAGGTCCGATATGCTCGCACAGCTCATCTCTTCAAGATAGAACATTTCCGCTGCATCACGTCCTATGCTTGGAAGCGACCTTAAAGCATCACGGACCACGACGCGGAGTTCTTTAGATTGAAGTTGGTCCTGCGCCGAACAGTCATATGAAGCGAGTAGATCACCCTGTTCAATCGGCAGTTCTTTGCGTATACGAAGAATACGACTGGCCTGCGTGCGGATGATCTGCCGGAACCAGCCCGGAAATGCATTTGGCTCACGAAGATCGCATAGGTGTGTGATTGCGGTTATGAATGCTTCCTGCACGGCGTCTTCCGCGAGGTCATGATCGTCCAGGATTGCAGATGCGAAATCCAGCGCCCATGGCCGGAAGCGGCGGACAAGCTCCGCAACAGCATCGTTATTGCCCGTCTCGCACAATTTGAGCAGATCACGCAGCAGAAGCATTGCCGTTCGACTCCCTCTATATGTTCTATATATAAGAGCCGCTTTGAGGCTAGCGGGTTCGGTGGAGGTGGAAATATATTATTGATGCGTCACTTTAAGAAGCAACGCTGTCAAACTTGAGATTCGGGTTCTTTTCGATAACGCGAGACAGGCTCCAGTCGTCATCGAACAACACAGCAGGTCTGCCCTCAGGGTCTTCGACAAGCCGCGTGCCTATCGAGAGTGAAATATTGGCAATATCTTCATCGCTGCCGGTAATCCAGCGCGCATACTTCATATGCATCGGCTCAAATATAGTGTCCACATTATATTCGCTCTTGAGCCTGAACGTAATCACATCGAACTGAAGCCGACCTACCACTGCTATAATCGGCTCATGAGCGGAACCTGCGCCCGCCGCATAAAATAGTTGCAGCGCGCCCTCAGCTTTGAGCTGATCCAGGCCGTTTCGAAACTTCTTGTAGTTAGACGGATCAGGACATCGAAGCACGCCGAAATGCTCGGGCGCAAACCTTGGAATACCGCCGTATGCAACCGGCCCGTCTGCGCTCACACTGTCCCCTATCGCAAATGCGCCGGGGTTCACCAGGCCGAGTATATCACCGGGATACGCTTCTTCAACAGTATCCCTGTCCCTTGCAAAGAGCTTATGCGGACGGGAGAGGCGCATTTTTGTCCCGAGCCGCGAATGGTGGACCTGCATATCCTTCTCGAACTTGCCCGAACACACCCTCAAAAACGCGACACTGTCCCTGTGTTTGGGGTCCATGTTCGCCTGAATCTTAAAGACAAAGCCTGTAAAGTGCGGGTAATCGGGTTCGATCCTGCCCTGCGTGGTCTCTCTGGCACCAGGCTCAAGCCCCAACTTGAGAAACGAGTCTAAAAACAGCCTGACGCCGAAATTGTTTACTGCGCTGCCGAAGTATACCGGAGTAAGCTTTCCTGTGCGCAGCAGTTCGGGGTCAAACTTGTCGCCGGCCATATCCAACAGTTCCATCTCTTCCAGAAACCTGGCGTGAGTCTCTTTGTCCACCAGTTTCGCGCACTCCGGGCTGTCTGGGTCCGTAACGATCACGGGTGCGCGCTTTGCGCCGTGTTCTGTCCGCTCAAAGAGATGCATCTTGCGACCGTGACGATCATATACTCCACGGAAATTCGCGCCATTACCCAGAGGCCAGTTCATGGCATGAGTCGCGATACCGAATACTTTTTCTAGTTCATCGAGCAGATCAAGCGGGTCGCGAGCCGGGCGGTCCATCTTGTTGATTAGGGTAAAAATCGGGATTCCGCGCATCCGGCAGACCTCAAAGAGCTTGCGTGTCTGCGGCTCGATTCCCTTGGCGGCATCTATAAGCATCACAGCATTGTCCGCAGCGGTCAGCGTGCGATATGTGTCCTCACTGAAGTCCTCATGACCGGGAGTGTCCAGCAGATTCAGCACATACCCTTCATAGTCGAACTGCAGCACGGTGGATGTGACCGATATCCCCCTCTGCCGCTCGAGCTCCATCCAGTCGGACGTGGCGTGCCGCTGGTCCTTTTTCGCACGGACCGAGCCTGCAAGGTCTATTGCGCCAGAATAGAGCAGCAGTTTTTCTGTAAGGGTGGTCTTTCCCGCATCAGGGTGAGATATGATAGCGAAGGTCCGCCGTCTGCGGATCTCATCGCGGATATTATCAGCCAATACAAACTCCAGGACATAAAAATCGCCTCTCCTGCCGCCGAGACGGGAAAGGCTTATATTATTATATCATATGTGTAATATGGATTGAGCTACAGATCTAGTCCTCGCAGGGGGACTTTGTGTAGTTGTTGCCGCGGTTTTAACCGCCAGGCGACTAAAGTCACTGCTACAAAAACACGAAGTCGGCCTTCGCCGACTGAAATCTCAGTGTCCGAAGGGACACTTCGTATTTTTCTTAGTCGCGGTTTTAACCGCAGAGGCAAAAACAAGGTGAATGACATTTTGATGCGTTCGCCCTGGCCAAAGTGCGTTTAAGATTGATGACCTCAGGTTTGCGTCAACGGCACGGAGTTGGCTGATTGTTTTTAACATTTGCAAGCTAATCTTTTGAACATAATCTCTTGACAAAGCAATATTCTGCGTGGAGAATGTATTAGTAGGTCACAGCGGTGTAACAATGGCTGGCCCCGAGTCAGGAGTTCCCCTATGTCCGATAAGCTTGAAATCAAAGTATGTGTGGGCAGTTCGTGCCACGTCAAAGGCGGCAGCAAGACCCTGAGAACACTTGAGATGCTGATTGAGCGAGAACACCTCGACGGCAGAGTGGAACTCAAGGCCGACTTATGCCTCGGAAACTGTCTGGACGCGCCCAATGTCGTCATCGACGGCAAGGTTCACGGCGGAGTGACGCCGGAGAGGACCGAGGAATTCTTCAACAATGAGATTCTGCCGCGGGTGCAATCGTGAAAAACTCCATTATCTCTACAGATAAAGCTAAGTGCAGGGACTGCTACAGGTGCGTTAGAGTCTGTCCGGTAAAGGCTATCAGGTTCGCTGACGGTCAGGCGCGTGTCGACGCAGACAGGTGCATACTCTGCGGCACATGCGTCCGCGAATGTCCTCAGCAGGCCAAACACGTGCGCGATGACGTGCAGAAAGTAATGCAGATTCTCTCCTTATCGGGTAACAAAATCGCCTCCGTGGCGCCATCATTTCCCGCTGCATTCGGCGATTACGGCAACGGTCTGCTTCCTGCTGCATTAAAGAAACTCGGGTTCGATATGGTGACCGAGACATCCGTCGGCGCTGAACTGGTCGCGCACGCCACCGCCGGGCTTATGGACAAGAATAACAATACACTGGTAACCTCCGCATGTCCTGTGGTGGTGAACTACGTTGAGAAATACCACCCCGAGGTCTGTGAAAATATAACGCCTCTTATCTCTCCTATGATCGCGCATGCAAGATATCTGAAGAAGAAATATGGCGAGGATTCAAAAGTCGTCTTCATAGGACCATGTTCGGCAAAGAAGGGTGAAGCTGATGAAGATATGGAGCGCAGCGTAGATGCGGTGCTCACATTTGAAGAACTCCACCAGGCACTGGCCGACGCAGGGATCAAAAAGAGCGCGCTGCAGCCTACAGCCTTTGACGATGTTCGTCCAAAAGATGCTCAGCTTTTCCCATTGGAGGGCGGGCTGGCTAAAACGGCTTCGATTGCGTCGGGCCTGCTGCGCGAGGATTTCATAACTCTATCCGGCAGCAGGCATGTAGGTGAGATGATAGACCACCTATCCGACAATACTCCTATCAGGTTATTTGAGGCACTTTTCTGCGCAGGAGGATGCATAAACGGCGCATGTATGGGCCCCACCAAAGACATATTTGCCCGCCGGAACAAGGTACTTCAATATCACAAGAGAAAGACGTATGAGGCTGAAAAAGAATTTGATATAGCCGGTGCACCAAAGATAGACCTGGCGCGTGAGATCAGCCCACAGATACTAACGCAGCCTCAGTTCAGCGAGACGGCGGTCAAGGCGGTTTTGGCCGAAACAGGCAAATATGCACTCGAAGACGAGCTGAACTGCGGCGCATGCGGATATTCGTCGTGCAGGGAGAATGCGCTCGCGGTGCTCTCGGGCATGGCGGAAAGAAGCATGTGCCTGCCGTGGATGCGCCAGCTTGCCGAGCGCAAGACCGATCAGATCATAGATAACAGCCCCAACGGCATTGTCATGGTAGATGCCCAGTTCAACATAGTCTCGTTCAACCCGGCGTTCGCCTGCATGTTCAGCGCGACAGACAAGCTCGTCGGCAGACCCATTAGCACGCTTATGGACCCCGAAGACTTTGAAAAAGTGGCGGCTGAGGTTATCCCGAGGATCAGCGGCAAACCGGTCTCTTTTCAGCAGTATAACCTGATCACAAGTGAGAGCATATATAGGCTCGACGGCGAGGACGTTATGATCGGGATCTTCGCAAACCTCACAAAGACAAGGGAAGAAGAGGAACGGATAGCGCGCATTCGCTCTGAGACGCTTTCCAACGCGGAAAGCGTGATTGAAAAGCAAATGCGGATGGCCCAGGAGATCGCAAGTATCCTCGGCGAGACTACAAGTGAGACTCGCGTGCTGCTGCGCAAGCTTACGCAGTTGGCGCAGGATGTGGAAGAGAGTAAATAGAGTTTGAAAGTCAAAAAGTTAGAAAGTCAAAAAGACCCGTCTTAAAATCGCATTACCCAACTTTTTGACTTTTCGGCCTTTTGACTTTTTGACTGTACAGATATGAAGCAATATACGGTAGATGTAATCGGAAAGAGTTTTTCTAAGAAGGGCGAGGACACCTGCGGCGACTCGTTCAAGGTCTTTCGTGCGCCTGATTCAATGGTAATCGTGCTCTCGGACGGCCTGGGCAGCGGTGTTAAGGCAAATGTGCTCTCGACGCTCACGGTCGAAATTGTCGGTGGTCTTGCGAGCGGCAACCTGAGTACGCATGAAATGGTCGAGACATTGGTCGCGACCCTGCCTGTTTGCAAATGGCGCGGCATTGCTTACTCTACTTTTTCGATTCTGCGAATATATGACACAGGTCAGGCGACTCTGGTCGAGTATGACTCTCCGATCTCATTAAGACTCAGAGGCGGTGTCAAGGTCAGTCCGGCCATAGGCTCTGAAGTTGAAGTCCTCGACAAAACGATCCGCGAGACTCACTTCAGGCTCAAACCGAATGATGTTATCCTGCAGATGTCGGACGGAATCATCCATGCCGGGGTCGGCACGACGATGCGCATGGGCTGGCAGGAGGAAGGCGTTCAGAGCTATCTGAGCCATGTCGCACACCTGGCTGAAGGCGACCCTGAGAGGTTGGCGGATATAGTCCTCAAGCAGGCGAATGAACTGTGGGAATCGTCACCGGGCGATGACGGAACGGTCGTTGCGACACGCTACAGAAAGGCGCGGAACGCTGTAGTTATAACCGGTCCGGCGGGCGATCCGAAGGACATGCCTCGCATGCTCAACGATTTTCTGTCCGCTCCCGGGATAAAGATCGTCGCGGGAGGCACGACATCGCATCTTGTGGCCGAAAAGATGGGCAAAGAAGTTGAGATCGAGCTGAAATACCTGGACACAGGTCTCCCGCCGACTGCCAAGATCGAAGGAATAGATATTGTTACAGAAGGCATGCTCACACTCAATCGCGTTGTCGATTACATGAAGCGCGGCGTGCCCGATGGCGAGGAAAACGCCGCCACAAAGCTATATGATATTTTGAAATCATGCGACGGCATCACGTTTATGGTCGGTACTGCTCGCAATGCAGCTCACCAGAATGCAAGCTTCCCCCCTGAAATGCTCCTACGGCGCTCTGTCGTCGAGACTCTTGCTGCATTATTGAGAGATGAGGACAAGACAGTCGAAGTAAATTATTACTAATATCGTGACTGGGCGCGATATCTGACTGCGACCGCTCATTCCGGGCTTTCCACTTTCAGCTTTCAGCCTCTATAGAGTATACTGTTATTATTCACAATCCCCTGTAGAGGTAAGCATGTTTGTAGAGTTCAAAAATGAAGCAGAGCGCTTGTTCGGTATGGAAATAGCTGATCGAGTCAACAAGATCGGCGGCTACGGCAAAGACGGAGAAGTGATATATGATGCCCCGCCTGTTGCCTGCCCATCAGTGCTGGTAGACCAGAAGCAAAATGCTACTGCCACGTTTATGTCCAACGGATCGTTAGGGTTTTTAGTCAAGATCGAGGAAGGACTTGAAGTCAATATCCTGGAATCTCACTTTGACACCACAGCAAAACGCGAGACAGGCACACCATCATCCAATGTCTGGCTTCGACTCGAAATCGACGGCCAACCCTGCATTGCATCTATCATCAACCCGTTAAATAATCGCTCGTTGGAACCGACAGCCCACAGACTGGTAAAGATGGGTGAACCGGACCGGGCGTATTGGTATTTCGCCGAGTTCTTAAAGCCCAATGGAGTAAAAATACGTACCGCGGTGCGGCTGTCGCTGGTATATCTGGATCAGGGGCCTGCAATCTTTCGCCAGATGATGGTCAAAAATGCGGGTGCAGAATCCGTTCAAGGATCATTGTGGACACATTTTAATCTGCACGGCACCCAGCGATTTGTCTACAACAAAGACCTCTGGTATGACTCCGGTTTACCTTTATCTGATACTGAAACAGTGGCCTCGGCAGTTGTGCCATATAGCGATATATTGCAAATCAAGCGGCAGTCGTCCCGCTTTGAAGGGTTCAAGCCATTAGCTCAGACATGCGACTATATGAGTTTTGTCGGCAGCTCTTCAGCGAGTATAATTACGCCGCAGGCGGTGCTGCGTGGTGAACTTCTGTCTGAAGGCGCGGGCGATAGAATGAACCGGTTTTCATCACCTACTATTGCTGCAAACGGCTACTCATTCGACCTTAAGGCTGGAGAATCCGCTGCATTGTTCCAGAGCCTGCTCTATGTTACAGACCCCGATATCATCGAAGCATTCAGAAAATGCTCCTTAGCAGACGCGCCTACCTATAGCGCAATATCCAACGCATTCAAGACTGCAGCAGAAATGCTTGTGAGTTCGGCGCCGGATGCAGTATTGGATGCTGCCCGCAGCCGTCGAGGGACAAAGGATGGTGAGGCGCATCCTGATTTTGATATTCGGATACCTAGTGACCCGGTTGTAGCCCAGTATGCCAACTCGGTATGGACAGGCGTCAGTGAGATATACGAAAATTGCCGCGCTCACGGCGCAATGCTTGCTGACGGAATAGAACTCGGCACGCGTGACCGCGGGCAGGATATGTGGCCAAAAATGAAAGAAGACCCGGGACGCGTCCGAGCCGATCTGATTCATGCTATGAGTTTTATGTACCAGACTGTAGACTATACTCCTGACCCATCGGCAAGCCGCCTGACTCTACGTGAAAAGCTACATGGCATGTTTCCCCGCCAGTATCCCAGCGCATGGCGAAACCGTGATCAGGAAGTCTTTAACGACAACCGGCCGTATACGGACAGCCCTCTGTGGCTGATCAACTCACTTTGCATGCTGATCAGAGAAACGGGTGACATCTCGCTGCTGCTTGAAAATGTTGAAACAATACGGCTCACTGACCCGGACAACCCGGAAAAATCGGGTATAGTCGGCTGCGATAAGACACATAGTATTCTCGAAGTTGCGATGGAAGTATTCGCCTCATTCGAGCGGCATGTGCTGGACTCGCCGTACAAGATGGCTCAGATCCTTTATGGTGAGTGGTGCGACCCGGTGGATATGTTCGGCACCTCGGTAGTCGGTGACAGCTCTACTCGCGGGATGGGACGCGGATCACATACACGTCTCTCGGCGCATGTCGTGCTGACTCTGGCCGAGTTCATCGACATTTTGAGGACTAAGCATGTGTCGGATTATCTGGCCGGTGAAGGCATCCATCCCGATGTTCAGAGGCTTGAATCCTTCGCGGACAAACTGCGTCAGGCCGTGATAAAAACAGCCTGGGAAGACGGAGACAAGCCTGGATTCGTCAATGTAATTCATGAGCTGAAAAAAGACGGCAGCGTGCCTGCTTATGATAAAGGCGAGACCGGATATACGCTGGGTTCTATGTCCGGCAGCGACTTTGACGGAGCCAAGCGCCGTGACCTTACCAGCCAGGCTTATGGACTTGAAATGCTTAACCTCAAACGACCGTATCTGACGCCTGTTCCCGATGCCGAGCGCAAAATACAATCTCTGCTAAACACGATAGATACTCTCTTCTATCATGAAAAGCTGGGGCTGGCTCTGTTCACTGTCCCGATAGGCAACAACCGGGAGGCAGTTCGGCTGGTGGGCAGGATGGGAGTGGTGCCGTCGGGCGCTGCTGAAAACGGTGAATATCATCACGCTCAGGTTATGATGCACCGGTTCCGGCTAAATGTGGCCGGCCAGGCGGATACGGTATGGAGAGAGTTCAAGCCTATGATGTCCGCACTCCGGGATGAGTCTATCGGTGGGCCGTTTGAGACACCATGCACGTCATATGTATCCGATGTGGACGATCCTCATTTCGGGCAGGCTATGTACTTCGGGCTGTCCGGCTCGACTGACTGGATCATCGAGGTCTTCCAGAGTATAGCCGGTCTCAGGTTAAATCTTCACGATCCGTCAGTGCCGGACCTCACTGTATCGCCGAACCTGCCTGCAATGCTCAAGGACAATATCACATTCCGACGCAGGCTCTTTATTCGCACAGACAACGGCGAATATACAGTTATGCCGTTCACCCTTCGAGTTCGGCGTGAAGGCGATGGTGACAGGCTTGCATCTAGTAGGATTCTAATAAACGGACAGGAAGTCGATGAAGCTGCCGTGCGAGACCTTATTTCATACTCGGGCAAAGGGATTGAGATGGAAATTGTGCGGACATATTGTTGAGAATTAATAGGAGCTGAAAGGCTCCTCTTTTTTTGTGTTTTGTCAAAACGAACTGAGCGTGAAATTTAGATTATTGAGCGTGAGGAGTTCGTTTTGGCTGTTTTTTATATATGCAATTTCTTCCCTTTGCAGTGATGCTTCGAGAGCGTATGAGGCTGTCTCAAAAATCGAAAGTCGAGCAGAGTCAGTAACCTCCGGCAAAGCCGGAGGCTTGGAATATAGGAACCGCTCAAAGCGGTTATCTGTTCGTCATTTATGAGCCGCCCAAGGCGGCATCAACATAGCTTGAGTTGATCGATTCTCTTGT